>CAYPIW010000034.1:0-6892 GCA_964410925.1 uncultured Desulfobacteraceae bacterium | reverse complement strand
AGACCGATCACCAGTACTTTATGATCATAAGTTAGGTCCAGTATGAAACATAGCATATACCGATAATACATAGCCGAATCGCACCAGGGCAGGCTTTAGGCACTTCCAGGCTGTTATTTGCGCACATATTCATCCGCCCCTATGTCTACGCGTTTGCCCTGGGGTCTTTTATCGCCGTCAATGTCTGTTTCGGGAGCCTGTTTTCCTGTCCCTCGATCTATTGCCGGAGATTTATCTGAAAGGTGATAAAAATCACCCGATCCCACGAACATTGGATCCTTATTCAGATTGCCATATCCGCCATATCCGCCCTGGACGATGGAGAATGAAATTTTGGGAGGCGGTGTATCTTTAGTATCCTTAACCACCTGATTCGGAGTATTTCCCCAGAAAATACAATTGCTGAACACCGGAGCGGGCTTGTGCCTGACATAAAGACCGCCGCCGTTTATGGCGATATTTCTGGTAATCGTACAGTTGATTATGCTCGCGCGAGTGTTATAGACATATATTCCGCCGCCTTCGTAATTGGACGTATTTCTGGCAATGACACAACTGGCGATGGTTGCAGAGCCGGCATTCCCCAGATAAATCCCGCCGCCCTGGCTGGTTTTGCTGCTGGTGCTTGCGGTATTGTTAACGATAATGCAATTGGTGATGGTGGGAGCGCTGTTGATAACGTAAATTGCGCCGCCCTGGTCCTGAACCCGTCCGTTGGTAATGGTAAAACCGGATACCCGAGCGTCTTCCAGCTCGCCGCTGTGAAAATAAAATCCCCGGCCATCGTTTTCACAATCAATAATGGTCTTCAAAGGACCGTTTTCCGATTGCACAATCAGTTCTTTACCGCCAAAGTCCAGGTCCTTATTTCCCTGGCCTTTGTAAGTTCCGTCGGCAACAAGTACGGTATCACCTTCGACTGCGGCTTCAATAGCTGCCTGTAGGGTTGGGTGATCGCCCGGAACCTGAAGGGTAGCGCCAAAAGCAAGCGTGGAACATAAAACAAACGATAGCACAACAACAAAGCAAATCTGTCCTTTGAAACTGCCTGCATTTCTTTTCATAATTCTCTCTCCTTACATCCGGTACAGGTTAAATAGTGCTAATCCACAAATAGTACTGGCACAGATTATGTTTCCAATGCAGAAATGAGCAATTTTTCGCAAGGTCAAGAAAATCAAGGAATTATGCGGAGGCGTACACTTAGTACGCCGCACAAATAATTCCGCAGATTGACGTAGAGATTGCGGAAAAGGGCCATTTCTGGATGGAAACTAAATAGGACACAGATTTTCGCAGATATACACAGATGATAATAATATTATTTTTTAAGCTAAAACTTTTAACAATCTGTGTTCATCCGTGTTCACCTGCCCGCTTTTGCCTTGCATGGCATGCGGGTCTGTGTCCCCAAAAAAAAATTGCCATAATAAACATTAATAAACTCGTAAAAAGTCCGATTTAGACGGTTTCGTAAAAAGTGCAAATTCAAAAGCATTAACTTAAAGATTTACATTTGAACCGAAGAATGTCGAACAAGGAATAATGAATATCGAAGTATTTATAATCAGATATTAAGTTCTTACTTCTAAATTCCCTGTTCGATATTCAATATTCGATATTCAATATTCAATATTCGATATTCGATATTTGCTTGAACATGACTTTTCTTTCAAGCACTATTTTTGATCCATTTTGGCTCTTTTCAAGTTTTCACTGGCCTTCAAATAAAATGTGGGCCTCATCTCGATGGCCTTTTCAAAAGATCGAATGGCCTTATCCCGCTCTCCCATCCTCAGGTAAACAAACCCCATGTTATTATAAGCCGTTGATTCATCTCCGCCTTTTTTAAAAGCCTCCATTGCCCATTCATACCTGCCAAGCTTGGCCAGTGCCATACCCAGGTTATTGTAAACTTTGGCATCGGATTTATCAATTTTTAACGCTTGATTGAACGTGTGAACCGCCTCTTCATATTTCCCCATCAGCGAGTACGATACCCCTAAATTATTATATAAAAACCCCTTGCGGGGTTCTAATGCAATGGCGGATTGGTATTCAAGAGCAGAAAGGTTATATTTTCCCTGGTGGTCATAAATAATTCCCAGCAGATTATGTGCCTTCCATAACTTTGGATTCAGTTCAACCGCTTTGCTTAAATGCGTTACTGCTTCTTCATTTTTTTTCAAACGAAAATAAGCCTGTCCCATCGCCTGAAAAGCCGGCGCATGTGCCGGATCTTTTTCTATGACTTTCTCGAATTCCCGTATGGCAGCCTGGTCGGACCTGCCTTTGAGAAGAACAAGACCTTTCTTATACCGGACCATCGCATTTTCGGGGTCACGATTAAGAAATTTGCTATATTCAGCCAGGGCAAGCTGCAAGTTTCCCTGGTTGAAGTAAATATCCCCTAATCTTTCAATCTCGGAACCTGACATGTTCTGCTCAGATACATCCCTGCGCAGATTATTTTGCTGCTGGACACATCCGGATGCTCCCGCGACTATAACCATAAGTATTGCCAGGATGTTTAAAAAACGACATTTTTTGAACGCTTTTATTAATTCAGCCACAAAGACCCTAAAATTACAATTAACCGTTCATGTATTTTTTTAAAATCATAAATTCCACACACAAAAATCAATTAAATCACAAATCTCAAGCATCAAATTCCAAAGAATAAAAGGAGCGCAGCGGATTTAACCGGGCCAGAACCTGGAATATCGAATATCCAATATCGAATATCGAATATCTAATGACGAACCTGAACCCTGTCCTATGACCTCTTTCCTATATCCCTTCCCTCTGTCCTCCAACCTCCGCCCTCTGCCCCCAGCATCAAGTATCCAGTATCCAGAAACCAGCATTCAGTATCTCTTTACCCCATAGCAGCCCCTTTGATAAACACCTTATAAATTTGAATAACCGCCGGGCCTAATATGGCTACAAACAGAGACGGAAAGATAAATAAAATCAGGGGAAAAATTAATTTTACCGGAATCTTTGCGGCACGTTCTTCGGCCCGCTGATATCTTTGAGTTCTCATAGTGTCGGAATATACTTTCAGCGCCTGTCCCACACTGGTGCCGAATTTATCCGTCTGAATGAGCAGCGTCGCCAGATTATTCACTTCTTCCAGGTCTGTCCTCATGGCAAGATCTCTCAAGGCATCTTTACGCTGCTTTCCGGCCCTCATTTCCAGATTATACAGTTTAAGCTCGTCACTCAATACTTTGTTATCCAATTCTATTTCTTTTGCAACCCTGTTAATGGCTGAATCCAGGCCCATGCCCGCTTCCACGCAGACAACCAGCAGATCCAGCGCATCCGGAAATCCGTTTAAAATTTTTTCTTTTCTTCTGCCAATTTTGAATTTTAGCCAGAGATCCGGAAAATAATAGCCTAAAATTGCCAGTATGCCAAGCAGTGCCACCATTTGAGCCGAACTCATGGGAGCACCCGGAATCAATACTCGATATAGAAAAACCGAAACCGCCGGAACAACTGCAAGGAGTAATTTTGACCCCCAGTACACCGCTCGTGCGTTTTTCCGGCGGATGCCCGCCTTGAGAAAAACAGGTCTCAGTTTGGTATAATCTACCAATTTATCAAAAGGCTGTGCACGATCACCGATATGGCCTAAAAAGTTTAAGATTCGGTCCCGGATCCCCCCACGGGTTTGTGTGGCCGCAACTTCCGACGGCATCGCTGCCGTTCCCCCGGCATCCCGCTTGATCTTCCCTAAAAAGGTTTGCTTTTTTGCATGAGTTCGCACATACATCACTACGCCTGCAATTACCAGGAACAGGGATAAAAAGACTGCGACCGCAACAAAAACAGGAAGAAATTCGGCTGAAATATTCATTGTTCTACCTTTTTAATTAGATAAATTTGTTATGACTTTGACCATCGTCAAAGTTAAAAGTGATAAGTGTTAAGTGAAAAAAGTGATCTAAAGTGTGAAGTGAACTAAAGTGTGAAGTGAACTAAAGTGTGAAGTGAACTAAAGTGTGAAGTGAACTAAAGTGCCTAAAGTTATGGTGTCGCTTCGCTCCGCTCATTTTATATAATTGACATAATTCCTTATCTTTCAACTTTAGCTCACTTTCAACTTTAGTCACTTTAGTCACTTGTATTTTACTTTAGGCACTTTCAACTTTAGGCACTTTAGGCACTTGCACTTTATTTAGGCACTTGCACTTTATTTAGGCACTTTCAACTTTAGTCACTTTAGTCACTTGTATTTTGCCAGCTACACCTTAATATCAACCATCCTCTTCATCACGATGGCGCCTAAGAGCATCATAAACAAGGCAATCCCGCACATGATTCTTCCGGCCGGTTCTATAAACAATGTTTTAATATATGTCGGGTTCACAATAAAAAGCGCGCCGACTATAAAAAATGGGAGTGCCAGGAGCACATACATGGACAGTTTTCCCTCGGCGGCCAGCGTTCTGACCTTGCCGAACAGTTTATATCTTTCCCGGATGAGATAAGCGATATTCTCCATAATTTCCGAAAGATTTCCGCCGGTTTCCCGTTGCAAAATCACGGCAACCACAAAAAAGTTAAGGTCCGGGCATTTCACCCGATGGACAAGATTTTTCAAAGCATCGGGAACCCCCAGACCAAAATTAATCTCGTCCAGGGTTATACTGAATTCCGTACCCAGCGGGTCATCAAATTCATCGGCCGCCAGTTTCATACCCGTTGAGAAGGCATGACCGGCCCTCAGGGAACGGGCCATCAAGTCCAAAGACTCAGGTAACTGAGCCTGAAATTTTTTAATCCGTCGATTTTTTTTGATGTAAAGATACAGGAAAGGAAGACCGCCCAAACACATGGCAAAGATCACGGATATCAACAGGCCCATATTCATAAGATAAAATCCAAGAAAGCCGGCGCTGGCGAAAAAAAGAGAGAGCAGTATGAAAAAACCGGAAGAGAACCGTGCGTTCGCCATATATCTTAATCGATCCAGACGTTCGATCATAGTTATTCGCAACAGGAGGTTATTAAACAGCGGAATTTCGCTCAGCATCCGTTTTTTCATAAGATCCACCGGCAATTCATCTTTCTGTTTAGAAGCTGTAATTTTCTTAAGATGTTCTCGAATTCTGCTACGATCCGGGTTTTTTACGCTCCTATAGGAATAGATGATCAATTCAATGATCAATACAGCTACGATAAAAATTCCGACGGTAAGGATTAGGATATTCATTGTTTTGTCCTTTTGAGCCTGAATGCTACAAGAAATATAAAAATAAAGATGAACGTCCAACATCGAACGTCCAACGTCGAATAATGATGTCGCTTCGCTCCGCAATTTATTTGGTTTTAAAAATTTGGCATCAAACGTTGAGCGACTATTTCTTTTTCTTCTCAGCCCTCCGGGGCGTAGGCCCCTTTGGGCCGGAGGCCGTTTTGATACTCGTAACAAAAATCTTAATCAACTCTTCTGTTTCCTCTAATATATCATTCTGTTATTTGGCAACTGTTCAACAATCTTTATAATCCGCACCGAAAACTCAAGTAACCTTTCTTCAAGATCATACCTTTGTTTTTGTCTTTCATTCATCATTTTTACCCCGTGAAACTTTTTTTCTATTTCACTGGGGCGATGTTGGACATTCATCTTTTATGGGTTCATCTTTTCAATGGACTATATTTCAAAGATCTTATCCGGATCGAACACTTCCCTGGGAAGAGATATACCGGATACGGAAAATTTATCCAGAAACCTGGGTCGGATACCATGAAACTTGAAGTGTCCCTGTACCTTTCCGGACTCGGAAATGCCGGTTTGTCTGAATGAAAAGATTTCCTGAAGCGTGATAATATTGCCTTCCATACCGGTGATCTCCTGGATGCTGAGAAGTTTTCTCGTGCCATCTGGAAAACGGGAAATCTGGATAACAATATCGATGGCCGAAGAAATAAATCTTCTGGTAAACTCGTTTGAAATTTCCAGCTTGGCCATGGCAACCATACTTTCCAGACGCATGAGAGCATCCCGGGCGGAGTTGGCATGAATCGTTGTTAGAGATCCCTCATGTCCGGTATTCATTGCCTGTAACATATCAAATGCCTCAGACCCCCGGACCTCGCCCACAACAATTCGGTCCGGACGCATTCTCAAACTGTTTCTGACAAGATCCCTGGCCGTTACCTCGCCCTTGCCTTCAATATTCGGAGGCCGGGTTTCCAGCCTTACCAAGTGCTGCTGCTTGAGCTGTAGCTCTGCAGCATCTTCAATAGTGACAATCCGTTCTTCTTCGGGTATGGACTGCGAAAGGCAATTTAACAATGTTGTTTTTCCGCTGCCTGTTCCTCCGGAGATGATAACATTCAGCCTTGATTTGACAATCCCCTGCATGATCTCTCCAATCTCTTTGGTAAATGCCTTCAGGAGGACAAGGTCATTTAACATAAGCGGATCCCTGCCAAAGCGACGGATAGACATTGTAGGGCCGTCTATAGCCAAAGGAGGAATGATAACATTGACTCTGGAACCGTCGGAGAGCCGGGCATCCACCATGGGAGAAGACTCATCGATCCGCCGTCCTACGGATGAAACAATCTTATCAATAATTCTCATCAGGTGGGTATCGTCTTTAAATTTTGATTCCGATAGTTCCAGCTTGCCGAATCTTTCTATAAAAATCTGCTTGTAGCTATTGATCAGAATATCAGAAATCGTATCGTCTTTAAGAAAGGGTTCCAGGGGACCAAGTCCCAGCACTTCGTCCTCTATTTCCACAAAAAGATTTTCTCTTTCGGTTAAATTAAGTGGAACCCTGTTTTCCTGCTCATCCAGAACCCGCTTCACCAATGTTCTGATCTGAGATCTGACAAGATTTTGATCCAGAGAATCAATCAACGTCAGATC
>CAYPIW010000033.1:0-73119 GCA_964410925.1 uncultured Desulfobacteraceae bacterium | reverse complement strand
GTTTAATACTTCCGAAGTTTTTTCTATTTAATAAAATAAACAGGAACGTAATGATATATCGATCAAATATTGTAATAAAGAAAAAAAGGTGTTAAAATTAACACAATTTAAAAATCTGAAGCAAGATGGACAGCAAAGGTATTACAAAAAAGAGATTTTGATGCAGAAACATGAGAAAGTCGCAGCTAGAGCGGAGCAGTATCATTCGTATTTCGGATTTTACCTATTACAACCATCACTGTTCTGGAAATCATCAAAGGATTTCATAAGGTAGGGCGTGAAAATCATATCGCGCGATTTTTATCAGCCATTTCCGGTACGGAGGTTTTAACACCGATTTTCACGTTACGAAGTCATACTAAACAAATTTATCATATAAAACAAGGACATTATTGGATAATAGCATGTTAATTTAAATGGTTAACGCTATCTTGGCCAACAGATTCCAAGCGTTATTCTTATATAAAATGACGCTTATAAAACGATATATTAAGAGTTAAAATAATTAAAATATAAAATTGATGCATGATATTAATTCGGTAAAATTAAACTATAACTAGTAAATACAATAGATAATGGTTGATTCCTGTCGATAAATCAAGAAACGGCCTGTGAAAAATAATGCAATTTAACAATTTGTAGTTGACATGTTAGACGTCATATACTACAAAAAGGGTATGCGGGATGAAAAATACTTCCTATACCCAAAGCATGAATGGCAAAAGCGCTATGAAGCCTTGAGGGCGTCCTTCGTGGATCGACTGCCGGCCAAAGTTATCGCGTAGCGTTTCGGTTACTCCCAAAGCTATGTCAACCTGCTGCGACACCAGTTTGTTCACCAAAAAATCGACTTTTCCGAGCCCGTTCCGGAAGGGAAGAACAAACGGCGAAAAGTGGACGCATTGATGCGATCCAAAATCCGCAATTATCGCGAACACCGTCTATCAGCAGGTGAAATTGTTCAGTTGCTTTCCGAAGATGGGATCGAAATATCCGTTCGCACGGTTGAGCGTATTTTGGCTGAAGAGGGTTTTTCCAGGCTTTCCAGACGCAGTCAACTCAAACTCGGATTGACCGTTAAAGGCCGCCCGGGTTCCGGCTGTATCTCAGAGGATCCATATCAGTGAGTTCGACAACCAAAACATCGACTGCGATGCCGCAGGCGTTTTCCTGTTTGCTCCGTTTATAGAGAAGCTCAATATTTGCCAAATCGTTCATAAAGCCGGATTGCCAGGCAGCAAAGCGATCCCGGCCAGCAGCTATTTTCTCTCATTTCTTGCGCTCAAACTTCTGGGTACTCAGCGTTACGCTCATAGGGGGGGCATTCATTTGATCCGGGAACAGGACTTTTTGCCGGTCTCAATGTGCTACCCAAGTGTACGGCCATGTCCACCTGCTCCTACAGTATAGACCCGATCCATTTGCTTCGCCTGCAGGAGGTTTTTGTTCATCAGGTAGCAAAACTCGGATGGTATGACAATAAAGTAGTCAATCTTGATTTTCATACGGTACCTCATTTTGGGGATGAGTCTGTCTTGCAAAAGCACTGGGCCGGCGCTCGTAACGAGGTCATGAAAGGAGCGCTGACTCTCTTTGCCCAGGAAGCTGCATCCAAGCTTATTCTTTATACCGCTGCGGACATCCAGAAGCAGGAGGCCGATGATCAAGTACTCGACTTTCTGTCTTTTTGGAAAAAGACGCATCGAGGCCTTATTCCGACTTTTGTTTTTGACTCGAAGTTCACCAGTTATTCTAATCTGTCGACCTTAACAAAGCTGGGAGTAAAGTTTATAACGCTGCGCCGCCGGGGCAAAAAATTGCTGGACCATATTGAGCATCTTGACCCATGGAAGCGCATTAACATTCCCCATGGGAAAAGGAAATATCCCAATCCACTAGTTCATGAGTCGGTTGTAGAGATGAGTAATTACACTGGCCAACTGCGCCAAGTGATTGTTCGAGGCAACGGCCGGGAAAAACCCGCATTCCTGATCACAAACGATTTTGAATCTCCGGTGGAGCTGCTGGTAAGCAACTATTCAAGGCGATGGCATGTCGAGAATGTCATTGCAGAAGCCGTTAAATTTTTTAATCTCAACACCCTTTCTTCTCCTATTCTGATCAAAGTCCACTTTGACATTGTAATGACAATGATCGCAGATACATTTTATGGTATGCTGTCAAAAAAGCTTCGGGGTTTTGAAGATTGCGATGCGCCGAAAATCTACCGTGATTTTGTCAGAGGAAAAGGAAAAATAACTGTCAAGGGCAACGAGTTAACCGTCATATATCCGAAAAGAGCTCATAACCCTATTTTGAGATCCGTCCCATGGCATAGAATGCCGGAGTCTCTAAATTGGCTTGATGGCGGCCGTCTTAAACTGATATTTCAATAAGACCAGGTTCGAAATTATTATATTCATATGACGGTTAAACCTAGCGCGAAAATCGGTGATAAAGATAAATCTTTGCGCCTTGGCCTGTTTAATTTTTACCCTGCCTGTCCAGTTAAATCTGTCCTTACATTTAACCAGGATTCAACCATTCTGTTGCTCATGTTTAGCCGGGGCTTCGAAGGAGACAAGCCTGCCAAGTTAAATTCATGATAATGACAGCAAGGCGTATTTAACAAAGGCGGAGTTTATCCAGTTAAACCTGCCCATTTTTTGTTTAACCGGGACGAATTTAACCGGGGCGGTTCAAAAAAACAAAAGGTTCCCAAGAACCTCATTTCTCATTTACTCTTGACAAACATCATTGAAAATATATATATTTTTAATATATATTCAAGATGGAGGATAGCAATGAAAACAGCAAAATTGTTTAAAAACGGACAAAGCCAGGCCGTCAGATTGCCAAAGGAATTCAGAATGTCAGGAAGCGAAGTGTATATCAAAAAACAAGGCGAGGCAATTATCTTATTACCTAAAGAAAAATCATGGAATACGCTTTTTGACAGTCTGAATCATTTCGCGAAAGATTTCAAAATCGAGAGAAATCAACCCGTAGAAAATCAAAAACGAGAGCCAATGTTCAAATGAAATACCTTTTGGACACAAATATTTGCATATACATCATAAATGAAAAGCCAGAGAACGTATTGAGAAAATTTGAACAATATCCTGTTTCTGAATTTGGGATTTCTTCAATAACACATGCAGAGCTGCAGTATGGAGTTGAAAAAAGCAGGAACAAACATACGAATCAAAATGCTCTTGATGAGTTCCTGCTGCCCCTAACGATTCTTCCTTTTAATGGCCAAAGAGTGATGAGATGCTACGGTGAAATAAGAGCATCACTGGAATCTGAAGGCAAAACCATCGGTCCTCTGGATATGTTAATTGCCGCCCATGCTTTGGGGTTGCGTCTAACGATTATTTCAAACAACATCAAGGAATTTTCGAGAATCCCAAAGCTCAAATGTGAAAATTGGGTAAAGAATAAAACTCTGTGATCCCTTCGATCTCTGCGAGAGACCCAAAGACAAATAAACATCCAAATTATAAATCTCTCGCAGAGTACACAAAGCACACCTCGGTTAAATAAGCTGCGCATTTAACCGGGCAGGCAGGGAAGGACAATAGTCTTTTATTCCGGCTTTGCCGGAAAGTAATAAGATTTAAGCTCTGCGTTCTCTGAGAGCTCTGTGAGAGACTAAAAAAAATGGACATCCCCACCCAGACTACGGTCCGGTAATTTAAGTGAACCGTCCGGTGCGCTTGTCCGCCTTTGGAGGGCTTGCCCTCTTTTGGAGGGGACCCGTTTGCCGGATGTGTGGGGAGGAGGAGAGAAAGACTCCCCCTTACCCGATTAACCGCCAATTATTTCATTCAAACCATCAATGATGAGAGCCAATTCTTCGTCAGAAACTTTTGCTATCTTCTTGCCGGTTCGCTTCGTTGAAAGAATTCGAATCTGGCTGATCTTTACCCAAGATTTTTTTGGAAGCTCGGAATCCACAAGTTCCATGGTCAGCGGATAACCAGCCCTTTGTGGCTGACTGGTGATCGCTACAGCAATGACGGTACCAGATCTCTCATTAAACACATTATGGCTTAAAATAAGAACAGGGCGTAAGCCGCCCTGTTCGCTGCCAATGACTGGATTTAAATCTGCCCAGTGTATGTCGCCCCTTAATATTCTGGCCATTTTTCCAGCTCCGATGAGAAGCCTTCCTCCGCTAAGGATTGTTCGAAATCTGGGTCAAGTTTGGCGCACTCCTGGGCAAGACGACTTTTCTCTATGCGCATTAGTTTTTCGGTAACAGCCTGCTGGATAGCTTTGCTGCGGTTTGGAAAAAATTTCGATTTAACGAGAATATCGAGCCGTTTAAGTGTATTGTCGTCAATTGTAATTGCGATTTTTGATGCTGCCATTTTAATCACCCCAGGTATGACAATACATCATACTTGGAGAGTTTGCAAGCATAATTTTACTGACGGTTAACGACAAATTCAGGAGCAACCAGGGCAGTACGAAACTTCAAATTGCCACTGCCGTCCCGCCATGGTTGTCTGGTGAAACGCCAGGTTGGGTGCTCCTCAAAATCTAATTTTTATCGTCAATCTCTCGGGGCTCCGTGAGAAATTTAATTCCTTCAAGCACTTGATAAAACCGTTCCCGAGATAAAAGCCCCTATTTTTTCTGATAAATCGCTTTTATTCACAGTGAAGATTTGAGAAATGTTTATAACACTTTTCTTGAGCAGGTTCGCCTCACCTTTGTTCAACAAAACATACCCAGGTGCCTTGCTTGATCACCACTGCTCCTTCATCATTTTTAGATGCAGGGAACGCCTCATAGGCTTAAGGGATTCATCATGCTTCATCAAAAAATGCCATTCTAGTTGCGCCTAACTTTGCATCTTACTGCGGGGTTCGGCCAAGCTAAACGGCCGGGCGGATTTTAGCTGAGGTCCAGTCCGATAGCACGGACATTTGTTTGCGGAAAAACTGCGAAAGTGACACGGCCCGCCCGGTCCCTCTTAAGTGCCTGGTTTGGCGGCCTTCATTCTTCACATTATTCCAAAAAAAATGTCAAGAATGAAGACCTGCCTTGATCCACCATCAAAAAAAATAAAAAACCTCGTTGCGCTTGAGCAATCAAGCAGATAGTATGATTTTGACAAAGAAACCTATCATCAACGAGATGTAACAATTATGGCACAAGGCGTTCTTCCTTTTAAGTATGAAACTGAAGAAAACACAACAGGCATGACCGCATTGGCCGGTCTTCCAGTGTATCTGAATCTGGCCGGGGTAATAGGATTAAGCAAATCAATAGAAAAACATTTAAAAATACGTAAGGGCGTACAGGGCTGGACAGACAGTCAAATTGTGCTTTCCCTTGTGCTGCTTAATCTTGCAGGGGGGTCTGTGTAGATGACATAAAGATACTTGAAGCCGATGACGGATTCTGTGAAGTGTTTAAAAAAGCTGAGCTGCATGGTTTGAGGCGAAAAGTCAGAAGGGCATTATTACGTCGGTGGCGTAAAGAGAAAACCCGTACCGTTCCTTCTGCGTCGTCAATATCTCGGTATTTGTCAAAATTTCATGATAATGATCAAGAAAAGCAAAAAGTTACCGTGAAAGCGTTTATTCCATCGTCAAACGAGCATTTGAAAGGTTTTGCCAGGATTAATAAAGAATTGGCAGCCTTTTCGGGTTTTCAGGATTTTGAAATCACAGCGACGTTGGACATGGATGCCACGCTTGTGGCTACGAATAAGGCGGATACATTTCTCTTCGGCATCGCGCATTTTATAAGGATAATTTCGCCCAAAATCTGCTTTTTGATCAGGTTTTATGAGATATAAAGAAAAATGACCCTGGACGGTTCTGAATTTTTATTCAGAAAAACGCTGTGGGACATAAAAATGGCTCGATCACAAATTAGGCGGTGGATTTTGGTTAACGCATTGGTTTGACATTTTCTTCTTAAAATGATCTAAGCAAAATCCAATCCATTTTTCATGCAGATGGAGTTTATAAAATTGAAACAAAGTAACAACAAAGCCAAAGAACCGAGGGATCAGTAATGGCCAGATCCACTCCAAAGAAAAGGAAAAAAGGCACAAGCGCCGGAAAATTACGAATAGCGGATCATTGGAATGCCATCAGCATCATTGCCAGCTCCCAGGCCAATCCGTTGAAAGCAGTGGCCGAGTTTGTGGAAAACAGCATTGATGCAAGGGCCGGGCACATCGTGATCACGAGAGGAAAGAAAAAAGGTGAATTTTATCTCAAGGTCAGTGACAATGGTGAAGGGATACCCAGAGATGGAAAAGGGTTGCCCGATTTTCGCCACGTGGCAACACACATCTGTGATTCCGTGAAGCGACGGTTAAAGGACAAAGGCGCAGAGGGAGTTCAGGGCGAATTTGGTATCGGTCTCCTCAGTTTCTGGACTGTCGGCCAGAACCTCAGTATGACCTGTTGCGGGGCCGATGGAAGCACATACGAGATGACCATGGCCAAGAACTCACCGGAATTCTCGGTTTTCAAGAAACGTGTATTGATTCCCTTCAAGGGAACAGACCTGATGGTTTATCCCCTGCTGCCGGGGCTTCGGCTCTTGACCGGGGAAAAGATCCAGCGCTACCTCGCGTCAGAACTCAGGGACCGGATCAAGGAGTCGGGAGTAAAAATAGAGGTTGTGGATCGGACAAGCCGGACAGAGCATCTTGTGGTTCCGCGACAGTTCACCGGGCGCCTGCTCCATGACCTGAGACCAGCTGAGATCCCGCCGGGTGATATCTATCTGGAATTGTATCTCAGTGATCCGGGTTCCGGTAACCAGGTGGGACTGTATCGACGCGGTACGCGGGTTTTGCCGTCCATTGTCGAACTCGATTATTTTCAGAAAGAGCCGTGGACCGCGGGATACCTTCAGGGTATTGTTGATGCTTCGTTCCTGAACCTTACGCCGGGGACTCGTCAGGGGATCATCCGTGATGAACAGTTTGACGCTTTTTGCCGGGCCATGGAGCCGGTTGAAAAGCGTTTGAAGCAGGTGATCGAAGAGCAGCGCAAGGCGGAGGACGAACGGTCCAGTCGTCAAATTCTGCGCAAGGTGCAACGTGCTCTCAGGGAGGCGTTTCTGCGTCTTCCGCAAGAGGAATATGATTGGTTCGACATTCATGGCGGAAAAGGCAAAAAAAAGAAGGCGGCTCTTTTTTCATCGGGACCCATGACGGGGAGTGCCCGTGAGGAGGATGGCGGGGAAGGTGAGGCGTACGAAGACGTTAGGGAGCTTAACGGCGATCAAAGAAGGCAGATGGAGTTTTTTGAGTTTGCCGGACCGCTGTTCAGTGTACTGATTTCGCCAAAGTCGAGTGTGGTCCCGGTTGACAATCGCAAGAAATATCGTGCGGTTTGTCGGGATCGCTCGCGGCGGACCGTTTTGGAGAATCTGGTATATCGCTGGGAAATAACGGATGGAGAGGGTCAACTCCAGGCCGGTGATGAAGAATCAGTGGTTTTTATTGCGCCTTCAGAGCCGTGTCTGACCACATTGAGGGTGGTGGTGCGCCAGGGGGATACGGAATGTACGGATGAGGCCCTGATAACCATCACCGATTCACTCATGGACCCATCGGTTGGAACCGGAGGAAGTCGCAAGGGGCTGCCGGGGTATACATATCGTCGGGCTCCGGGAGAGATGTGGCGTTCGAAATTCGACGCGGACAAAAACGTCATTATAATCAACAACGGACACAGGGACTTCGTGTTTGCCGGCAAACAAAAAAGCCGAAAGCTTCGCTATATTTGCCGGCTGTTCTGCAAAGAACTGGTTCATCATAATTTTCCGGGACTGCCCACAGACGAAATTCTTGAACGGATGATCGAACTCTCTTTGTACACGGAAGAACATTTGAAGTGAGGATTTCCCATAGCCGAAGATCTCCGATTAACACCTGATATTGAGATATAGACATCGAGATATAAAGATGACTTATAACTTTAAGACCGAGTACGCAAAACAGCTTTACAGCCAAGTGTCTAATGTCGTGCTGATCGTATTCATACAGGATAATGGTATGACCGAGCGTTCACGGATGGACTTCGATGACAGGTTACAGCACGTTGAAATCAGGTACAAAAGCGCTGCTGAGGAATTCGTGGATATGGCACACGAATTGCTTCGCGTTCGCATGCAATTTCATAACCACTTTCCGCTTCTCGCATGTCCCGTGAATCACCCCGACCTTAATCCGGGAACAAAGGATCTCGTAAAGCAAATCAGAACTGTTGTTGATGACACATACATACTTCATCACATGTTCACTGATACTGGAATGCTTCCAATCAGTGACGTATTCTATGATGAGATACGTAAGGATATTAAGCGGGGAGTCATCTCCATTGCGCAGGGTTTTACCGTGGAATCTCGTCCCCTGGTTACCGCATGGCGTTTGCGGTTGGCCGATTTGTCATGCTCGGTATACAGTAAGAAACTGACCAATGATCAGCGGCGGTTTTCATCCTATTTTATTTCGCATTTCCAAAATAAGAATCCTGTTATACAGGGATTGTTCGTTTACCTCAGACAGAACGTAGCCGGCTTGCTCCTCTCGAATGCAAAGGAATTCGGGAGCGCGTTGATCGCTTTGCGCGACACGCTTGACCTCCCATCGTGGGTGCATCTTGCGACTCGACAAAAAATCCACGGCCGATGGGTATTGAAGCAATAGAATGGGGGTCAAAACAAATTCCTATAAGCCACATTTTTCGACAACCCACTGGCGGCATATCGGCAAGGCCCCCATGTCAGGGATGTTTCAAAAGGCTGAGCCAATGTTTTCTATAACTGAAATTATTGAAATTGCTGTTCAATTGGAAAAAAACGGCGAAACGGTCTATCGCGAAGCTATCGGTCAATCGAAAAATCCTGAACTGGATGATCTGCTGCTGCGAATGGCAGATGAAGAGTTGGAACATGCCGACTGGTTCCTGACCTTAAAGGATGATATTGAAAAAAGCAAGGATCGTCCGCAGGTCAAGGAGATTGATGCGTCATTGATCGAAGGTTTAATCGGAAAACAAACGTTTTCACTTGCCGATGTTGATTTTTCTCAGCTTGAAAACAGTAAAGATCTTATCGATATTTTTATAGAGTTTGAAAAGGACACGATTTTATTTTATGAAATGTTAAAAACCTTCCTCATGGATGAGAAAACCATTGATCATCTGGAAAAAATAATTCGGGAAGAGTCGTCACACATCGAAAAGCTAGAAGGCTTTCGCAAATAATATATCTGGATAAAATGAGCCTTAAATAATGCATCATACCTATTATTTAGATTAACTCAATGGTTACAAAGGGTACAATTCCCACATGAAAAGGTCTATTTCCCAGTGCATACTTTTATTGCTCCTGGCCATTTTATGCACTGCCGGTATTTTGTTTGTAAAGCATATCCTTGAACTTCCGTTCCGGCCAACAAATGATGCTCTTCACAAAAAGAAATCCGTATTCACTCTTGATTTTTTAATTCCTGGCGCCACCTACATCGATGATAAAATGACCATCGGTGACATCATAACGGTGCGCGTCCAAAAGGAAACCTCTTTTTATGAAACGTTACTCAAATCCATAGCAGATTTGGTTCCTGCTCGATACCGGTATGTAGCGAATTTCATCGTCTTTCTTTTTTGGACCTTTCTCTTCATGACTTTTTTCAGAGTCTTTACCTTTATGGGATATGGAAGGGCGCTTCGTGGAAGCCTCCTTTTAGGGGGAATGGTCTATTTTTTCATGCCTGACTTTTCACCTGGAAACATTGATGACAGTACTTTTGTCGGTATTCCTGTGTCGATTATCATTTTCCGATCATATGTTTCCTGGAGGAAGAGAAAAAGAGATAATATAGAAATATGTTAGGGAATTTTCACCATGAAAAAGGCTCTGGTTGCAGTGGTTATGATACTCGTAGAACTTTCTACTTTTGCTTATGCGGAGCAGCCGTTAGATGTACTGCAGAAACTGATAGATCAGGGAATCACCGTTTTAAATGATCCAATTTATAAAGATACGGCCCAAAAAGATAACCAACGTCAACAGCTGTCAGAAATTTTAAACCAAATCGTTGACTTTAAAGAGTTTTGCCGGCGTGCACTGGCGAGCAATCTGCTAAAATTCACACCACAGCAACTGAATGAATTCACAAAACTTTTTTCCAGATTTGTAACGGTTTATTACCTTAGCATGCTGCAGGATAACTACACTAATGAGAAGGTAATTTTAACCCGTCAAAACTTGATCAGCTCCTCCAAAGCCGTGGTTCAAGTGACAGTGTTTTGGAATAATGTAGAAATTCCGGTGGAAATTAAAATGGTGAGACGGGGCGATTCCTGGAAAGCATACGATATTTCCGGATTCGGAATCAGCGTTGTTCGGTTTTATGGAGCCCAATTTCAGGAGATTTTGCGTAAGAAAACCCCTGATCAGATTATTAATCGATTAAAATTAAAAATTAGAAAAATCGAGAACAACCTTCAATAATAGAAAGACGCCAGTGACTGCCCTGTACCGAAATCAAACGCGGTGACCCTATTGACAATACACCCTGATTTCATTATATAAAATTTATACAGGTTTTGGACTGTATATTCGACGTTATTTTATGTCCAGGCTTCAGGATGAGTTAATAAGATCTGATCGCTACAACAAAACATTCTCCATCGCCATGGTTGATATTGACAAGTTTAAAAATGCCAACGATACATACGGCTTCCGGCTCGGAGAGAAAACGGTATTTTATGACTTTTTACGAGACTATCAAAAGGAAAAAAAATATGTTTACCCAAAGTCAGCTGGACAGATATGCGGATGTGCTCTTATGGGGGCTTAAAACATCCCGCAGTGGCAGATTCAAAAAAAAAGACATTGTGCTCATACGGTACAATATACCGGCCAACCCTCTGGCTGAAATTGTTTACGCCAAACTTTTGGATAGAGGGATGAATCCCGTCCTGCGCCTCAATCTGACATCGGCCATGGAGCGAAATTTTTTCAGGCTTGCAACTAACAATCAGATTGTCTTCCAGCCCCCCGGTGAGGAAGAACTTTTTAAAAAATTAAACGGAGCTATTTTTTTGCATGCCCCGGAATCTATTACCCACTTGAGCGATGTGGATCCCAAAAAGATTGGAAAAGCTGCCATAGCCAGAAAATATTTGCGGGATATTCTCGATGATCGAGATCAGGCAGGCGCTTTCGGCTGGACCTTGTGCAATTACCCCACAGAAGAACAGGCCCGGCATGCCGGACTCTCCCTGCGGCAATATGCAGGCCAGATTATAAGAGCATGTTTTCTCAACAGGAGGTCACCGGTTTCGCATTGGCAAAATGTTTTTAAAAATGCAACATCCATTAAAAAATGGCTCAACAGTATGAAAGTAAATTTCTATCATATTGAATCTGCAAATACTGATCTTAAAATAACACCCGGGGAAAAAAGAAAATGGATCGGAATTTCTGGTCATAACATTCCGAGCTTTGAAATATTTTTATCACCGGACTGGAGAGGAACCAGCGGAATATACTTTGCGGATCAGCCCTCGTTTCGAAGCGGAAATTATGTAGAAGGCGTAAGGCTTGAATTTAAAAAAGGCGTTGCGGTTAGCATCCAGGCCCGGAAGGGACAAAATTTTGTCGTCAAACAGCTTTCAATGGATAAGGGAGCCAGCAAGCTGGGCGAATTTTCTCTCACAGACAAAAGACTTTCCAAGATTGATACATTCATGGCAAACACGCTTTTTGATGAGAACTACGGTGGGAAGAACGGCAATTGCCACGTGGCGTTGGGTGCTTCCTATGCGGATACGTATAGCGGCAATTTGCAGGAATTAACCAAAGAAAAAAAGAAGGATCTGGGGTTCAACGACTCCGCCCTGCACTGGGACCTTGTCAACACTGAAGAGAAAAGGGTTTCCGCTCATCTTGTATCCGGCAAAAAGCTTACCATCTATGAAAACGGCAAATTTGCCATGTAAGTTATTCCAATGAATATGAAGACGTTACAGGAATCGGAATAGCAGATTACCAGGGAATTAGAAATTTTTTCCCTTGCCTCAGTTCCCCCCTTATTTTCTCCATATGCCGGAGTGCCGCAACCTCCCGTTCAAGATCCGCCGGTTCGATTTGAAGCCTTTCTGCGATTACACCGGGTTCTTCACCCCCGACCTCTTGGACAATTTCAAGAATTTTTTTCTGGATTTCAGTCAGATCAAGACTGCGTCCGCTCTTTTTGGCAAGGGTTTGGGCACTGTGAACCGCCCATGGATCACACGTTCGGGCCGGAGAAAGTAAATCCATATAGCAATCCTCACACAAGATCCGGCTGTGATGCTTCCGCTCTTCTCCTTTTCCTATGACTTTTTTACATCGTTCACATTCCATTTTAACCTCCTGAATAACTGGGGAATCGGGGAGTTTTTCCTTAAACCAAGTTTGAGTGATTTTTTTCCTGTTCATTTAATTAATAATACTGTTTCCCTTGAAGTCAATTTTGACGGCTCCGTAAAAATTCGTCACTCCGGTGAAAACCGGAGTCCAGATGGTCTAAAATGCTTGAAAAAAATTTGAGTTCTTCTTTTTCCAGAATGACGGATGACAGTATTTTGTGACTTTTACGAGGCCGTCAATTTTTTTGCCCTGCATTTTGAAATTTGGACCCCACCCATTTTGAATTGCTTTTTTACAAAAAAGAGATATTGAATGTCAACAGGCCTAAACTGAGTTTTGCCATTAAATCCACCTGAAAAGGGTGCATTACCAGTTTGTTAATTGCTATCCAAGACTTTTTGGCCTCAGGTGTCAGGTGTCAGCTAATTCATTTCTTACTCCTGACACCTGATTGCAAGGTTTTCGCTCAAAAAATAATAAGTTAATGGGTGAAAACCATTTTAACAGATCGGTAATGCTCCCCCTGAAAAAGGGGTTGTCCGGTGTTTTTTGTTCGAGTACTTATACTTATCTTGACGATCTTGTGTTTTTACGATGACCCTCGGTCGGCTTCGGCCGATGAGCCCGGTCTTACGTGCAGCGTGCAATTGGAAAATGATTTATTCGGCGGCGGAACTGACAGGCATTTCACTCACGGCACCCGCTTTAATTGCCTGACCCAACCCATACAATGGATTACGAATGCAGCAACCAAACTCCCCTGGTTCATTGAGGAAGATGTGCTTACACACCCCGAAAATGCGCTGCAGGCACGAGCCAGCATTTCAATCGGCCAGAATATTTATACCCCCGAAGATATTACCGATCCTCAGTTGATTAAGGAAGATCGGCCTTATGCGGGTTGGCTGTATCTGGGCTTCGGGCTGGTTGCGAACCAGGGGAGTAAACGCTATGACAAACTTGAGATCGATATCGGTGTGGTCGGCCCATTATCATATGCTGAAGAAGTGCAAAAAAAATGGCATTCTATCTTTGATTTGCGAAAGCCCGAGGGATGGGATCATCAATTGGAAAATGAGCCGGGTATAAACGTGTTCTATGAGCAGGCGCGACGCTTGGAAAAAAATATGTTGTTATATGGTTTAGAGTATGATGTTATTCCCCATTTTGGTGGCAGTCTTGGCAATGTTTTTACCTATGCTTCCGCCGGCCTGACCCTAAGGATAGGGCCGGACCTGGATGAAGATTTCGGTCCGCCACGAATCCAGCCGAGCTTACCGGGCGGCGGTTTTTTTCGCGGCAGGAAAGGTTTTAACTGGTATGTATTCTCCGGTATAGAAGGACGTGCTGTATTGTATAATATATTTCTTGACGGAAATACCTTCTCCAATAGCCATTCGGTGGATAAAAAGCTATGGGTTGGCGATCTACAGGTCGGTATCGCGATCCAGGTACACCGGGTCCGTATGAGTTATACACAAATTTATCGCACCAAAGAATACCACAGGCAAGACAGTGCGGATTCATTTGGTTCGCTCAGTATATCATATCAATTCTAAAAGCTCTCTCAAAGATCAATAAAAATAGTTGGTTATGTGCATTTTAGTCTCGACATTTAAGGTTCAATATGTTATTTTATTATTGCGATATCAATAAATTCGGGTGTGAATCACGGCTGTTGGCAATATGAAAATTCATGTTCGTCTGCGCCAGGTATTCAGCTTTGGGGAAAAGGTGTCAGATTTCAGGTGTCAGGGTCGAGAAACTTGAAAAGCTGAAACCTGAACACTGACACCTTACCATTCTAAAAAAAGATCGAAATATAAGTGGGGCAGCGCGTTATCGGAACATTTGTTAAGGAAACATATGATGACGATGGAATCTAACAACCTGATATTACAGCTTAAGTCCAAGTACCCCATGTTACAGTATTTCACCGATCACCCCTTTGGTGTGGAGATCGAGTTTTTTGGGCTGAATTATGTTATCGCTCCAATTGACGGTAATATCATTAAACCCTATTGCATCTCATCCCGTGCCAGAGACGGCCGGCACTTTTTAGATCTTTGTAAGACCTATAAAATCCCTATCGGCTCCGACAGTAACTCGTGGCATTTTGAACCGGATTCTTCCGTCAGAGGAAAGGGGCATACACAGTATGGTACCGAACTGACCAGCCCGATTTTAAAGGGTATACAAGGCCTGGTTCAAGCCTACCGGGCCTTTCAGTTTCTATGTGATATCGACGGGATCGATATCGATAACACCTGCGGATTTCATGTTCATCACGGTGTTGATCCTGAGAAATACGGCTGCAATCAGCTTCGGCAACTTATTCGTATCGTGCATGAATACGAAGATCAATTTTATCTGCTTATCCCGGGAGATCGGCAAAATGCCGAAACCTGCCGGCCCATGGAAGTGGATGTGCAAGCGTTTCTGGACACCTGTGAATGTAGATTAGAAACTCAAGATTGTCGGATCAGGCAACTCTGGTATTCACCCGAAAATCGATACGATACAGAATCAGCCAGGAACCCCCGGTATGATAAAACCCGCTATCATGGCCTGAATCTTCATTCATACTGGTATCGCGCCACCATCGAATTTCGCTACCACTCTGCCGTTCTGGATAAGATTGATGAAGCCATGCAGTGGATCATCTTTACCCAGTTTCTTGTGGACTTGAGCCGGGGATATGTTCCCGAAGTTCACTTCTACTCGAAAGCAAATAAGTGGTTACAGATGATCTATAAAATTTATGAAGGATTGGGATATCAGGACCATTTGAAGAAGGTGGCAAACTAACCATTGAAATTTGACCCTTGGGGAAAAGAACGGGATATAGATAAAGCCCATGAGAATCGTCGGAGAAGATATTGAACAGATATTAGACGCAGATTTTCATATAACGGGGTTACCATGGAAAGACCGTCAAAAAAAACAAAATACATCGTTCCGATTGTTTTGATATTGGGTTTTGTGTCATCACTTTTATTATTACGCTCCGTGATAATAAAATTTTCTCTAATACAGACATCTAAAAGCCCGGCATTAATAAAGACATATGGGTCCTCAGGGGTCGATGAAACGTCTTTGGCAAAAGAAATATTCGATGAGATAAATCACAAAAGGCTTGAGCTGGGAAATAATGCTCTGGAATGGGATGAAAGGATTCACCAGGCTGCAAAGGCTCATATTACAGATCTTCGGACACATAAAACCTTCTCACATCATAATGTTGAAGGCGCAGGTGTGGCAGACCGTTTAAAAAACCAAGATCTTTTCTTTATAGTGGCTGCCGAAAATCTTTTTATGCTTAAAGCAAGCACAGAAAATATACCTGATGTCGTTGTGGAGGGTTGGATGAGTAGTCCGGGCCATAGGTGGGTAATCGTTGACAGGGACAAATTTTTTACTCATGGAGCGGTTGGCGTAACTTGCGATAACTTGTCTTGTTATGTGATTTTTAATTGTGCTGATTTTATTGTCAGTAATAAATGGACATTGAAACCCGATTATTACGTCAAGGTTAACCTGAATGATGAATCTTTTGGTTTTCAAGAATCTTACCCTGTAGATATCAGAATCCAATCATCAAGTCCCGTGGACATGTATTTTTTTGATTCACTTAGTCATATGAATGCGTTTATCAAAACGGGTTCGGACAAATCCCATGACAAAACCATAAACCAAACCCATATCTCTGATAGAAGATTGGCGCAAAAAGACACTTACCTTTTAATCAAAAACAACTATGATTCAATCACTGACATAAGTTGCAAACTCATTTATAATTGACTACTTGAAAAGTCAGGAGGAAATGATGAATAAAAAAGTCGGACCCCGTAAGGACAGACCCGATCCTGAGCGTATGGCGGTTTTGCGCGCCCTACCCATTGAAATCAAAGAAAAGATCACCGGAGAGGAAGCTCAGGCGTTTATTTATAAAGAAACATTGCCTGATTCTCTGATGGAAAAATTGAAAGGCTATATGGTTATTAATGATGAATAATTCATGAACGTCATATTCGTAATCATTGTACTGAGTGCTTTCTTTTTTGCCGGCTGGCATCAGGTTTTCTCTATTCCCGTGAATGGCGGTCCTTCATCCATGGAGGTTCTTTCCAATGCCATGATCCAGTCGGCCACCGGCGCCGTGGAGCTGGCCATTGGCCTAGTGGGTGTGATGGCCCTTTTCCTGGGACTCATGAAAGTGGCCGAAGCCGGCGGGTTGCTCACCATCCTGGCGCGGCTGATTCGTCCGGTAATGGTAAAGCTGTTTCCCGATGTGCCGGCCGATCATCCGGCCATGGGCGCAATGATCCTGAATCTTGCGGCCAACATGCTGGGACTGGGCAATGCCGCGACCCCGTTCGGCATCCGTGCCATGCAGGAACTTGACACGCTGAACCCCCAGCGCGGTACGGCCACCAACGCCATGGCCCTGTTTCTGGCCATAAATACCTCCAGTATAACCCTGCTGCCTACCGGTGTTATCGCCCTTCGCGCAGCGGCCGGTTCATCAGATCCTGCGGCAATTTTGCCCACCACCTTGTTTGCCACTATTTGTTCTACCACTGTTGCCGTGGTTGCAGCCAAACTATACCAAAGAGTGTCGCCGGTTAGGGTTGATGACGGCGCTGTTTTACAGGAGTCTTTGTCAAAGGATGGAGAGAAAATGTCGCTCAAAGACGCTGCCCAGGGATATCCTTTGTGGGTCAGCCTTGTGGCCCTCGCAGCCCTGGTTGCGTTGATCCCCGTTGCCGTGTGTTATGGGAGGTCCGTATCGCCATGGATCATACCGGCACTTATGGTTGGATTTTTGGGGTTTGGTATAGTGCGCCGCGTGCGCGTTTATGAAGTATTTGTCGAAGGCGCCAAAGACGGCTTTCAGGTGGCCGTTCGCATTATTCCCTATCTTGTAGCCATACTGGTAGCAGTAGATATGCTGCGGGCAAGCGGCATGATGGATGCTGTAGTCGGTGCGCTGGGAGGCATGACCGGGCGTTTGGGCCTGCCGGCGGAGGCCCTTCCCATGGCATTGATGCGACCGCTTTCCGGATCCGGTGCATATGGCATCTTAGCTTCCATCATCAACGATCCGGGCATCGGTCCGGACAGTTACACCGGTTATCTGGTTTCCACGCTGCAGGGATCCACCGAAACCACCTTTTACGTGTTGGCGGTTTATTTTGGAGCTGTACAGGTCCGTCGCATCCGCCATTCACTTGCCGCAGCGTTGACCGCCGATGCGACTGGAGTGATCTTTGCAGTGCTGGCCTGTTCGTTTTTTCTCGGATAAAAACGGGTCTCCTGTCGTCCTCCAAAATTTCATTTTTCTTTTAATCATAGAAAGAGTGAGAAACTCTGAAACAGGGTAAACGTTTTTGAATCCCAATACAGGGAGAACGCTCCACGACGGCGCATATCTCTTTCCAACCGACTGAAACTTGTGCTTTAGCACCCGTAAGCCCGAACCGCGCCAGAGGTGTCAAGAACAATTGGTGGCTGAATGATCCCATTGATTTTCTAAGTTATAATTTCATCCGGCTCAGGCTAACGCGTGCTAAAGCCTTTCAAGCAGTCAGTCGGTTTCCAGGAAAAACACCCTGTCGCTACGCTGCACCAAAATCAAATTTGTCTACTTTGAACTCGAAGAAGTCTGCTCGGAAGGAACACTCTGGGCGTTCTTGACTAATTGGAGATATTGAAATATGAATGCAAGTCGTGAATCAGGTGATTTTATGTATGGAAACGGGTTAGACCCATTGGAATCGCTGATAACATGCTGACATATTTTAACAGGTGCCCACCGGGAGATCTTAATGGAACCGATCTATGTTGCGGCCTTACTCAGCTTTATTGCCGGCCTTTTGGGCTATATTATCATTCGCTTTTGGATATTACCCATCGGCAGATATCTAAAGATTAAGTGCCGGCTTATATCCGATATTGGGGCGTTGCTGGATATGTTGCAAGACGGCCGGCCGCAGAATAATCAAGGCGCGCAAATACAAGATCGAGGGGCGTCCATACGCCGTCACTGTTCAGACCTGGTTTCCACCTACCAAAACGACCTGCCTTATTGGTATCGGCTTAACCTTGAAAGTAAAAAAGAACAGCCTTTAGAGGCCGCCAGGTTTTCAATGCGCCTTGCCAATACACGCCAAACGGAACATGCGTTGCGACAAGCATCTGAAATTAAACGTCTGTTACGCATCAAGAGCTCCGTCTTAAGGAAATAAAATAGCAGGGGCCGCCCAAAAGGGACCCCGCACTGTTGGTCGAAACCGAAGGGTTAAAAATATGCCCTGCGAAACGTTTTTTCTCTGGAATTCACGCGGGGTTTATTCTAAAAACTTCTCTGTAATATGCATAAGATCTATAAATGTTTCAATATAATATAGTTTTGGCATATTTTTTATGAAACTATATATAGGGTGAATACACTCGGCACTCTCTCAATCTCATTGAGGATGAACTTTACACCGTAAAAGTTCGCGTTACCCCGGTCTGGGCAAGATACATGTTCCTGATTTATCTTATTATACGCAAAGAGTACGTTATGATCGTAACAAGAACTGAATTTCCATAAGGAGGCTGTTATGAGAAAAATTGTTCATTATCTGCTTGCATGTATCTTTATTGTCATCAGCGCGATAGAGCTTGATGCGTCCGAAAAGGGAAATGTCTATCACCATCCGACAGGGCTTACATTTTGGTATCCGCAAAGCTGGCGACTTCAGGAGATGGATGGAGCGCTGCAACTTGTACCCAAGGACGTTGTGACGACGCAGGAAGGGCCTTCGGAATTCTATTTTGTCAGCGGAGAGAGTACAGCGGGGAGCGGCATCTCCCGGGCGGACGATCCGCAAGTCATCAGTTATGTCGATCAGCAGGTGCGATCTGTCCTGCCGCAACTACAGCTCTCGAAAGATCGAAAGCATGTAAAGCTAATGGGTACGCAGGGTGTCGTTTTTAGTTGGGCTGGCAACAATAATTTCGGCAAACTGATCGAAGGTCGTGCCTATATCGTTATCGTTAAAGATGTCGCGCTTGTCCTCTCCGCGATCGCCCACAAGGGACTAATCGATAAGCGTAACGCTTCATTGACAAAAGTCTTTACGTCGTTTGTGTTCGGAGAAGGGCAGCTGGATCAGGCCCTTGTCGGTACATGGAACAAGTATGCCACTGCCTCACTGGCAAATCCTGACAGGATCTATCAAACAGCCTGGACGGCAGCCCAGTCGGTATCGGAAGATAAGAGTCATCTCACCTTCTCCGCCGATGGACGATGGCATCGTGTCAACACCTCCCATGCGCTTGTCGGAGCCGGAGGGATCTGGCTGGAGGATAAAAGCAAAAAAGAGTATTCCGGGAAATGGTTCGCCGATGGCAAGAAGCTTTTCGTAATTAATGAAGACAATACTTGGGAAGACTTCGCATACAAAGTTGTACCATTGGGTGAGGGTCGCGAACTTCGTACTTCTGTCGGCAATAAAGCGACGATTTGGCGGCAATAAATAAGAGGATGATCAAACAGCATATAGATGTGAAATCCATTTTTCGGTGTTTCGTTCTTTCCATTTTGATGATATGTCTAAACGAGAAATAACTGTCTACGAAGCCCATTGGTGTCCGGATTGCTGCCGTAGCAAAGAATCTTTGGGTGAAAACCAAATTCCATACAATGCAGATTACTGCAATTAAAACACACGATTTTTTTGCATCAAAATATTCTGTGTTCCAAAGATATATCTGAAAAAGTGACGAAGAGCGGATCACTGATGGAGAACACACGAGTTTAAGCTAATATTTGGCATTGGCTTCAAGGTGTATTTCTTTGTTTGCATGTCTTTCTTTGAATTTAAGCGGTTATGTTTTTTTAAATATCCCGGTAGCATGCTATTTTCAATAAATAAGCATGCTGTTCTGTCGTAAAGAAAAATTCAATCTCACGGGGCTGAATAACACCCAAAACATATGTTCCAAAAATGACTATCCCAAAACGGAACAGTTCATTTCAACTATTTGAATATCCAACAGATATATTTCTTTCCAAAGGTCTTATCAACAAAGGTTGACATTTTTTATCGATTAAAATAATGTAATAACAAAATCTTATTAATGGTGGTGTAACATGCAAACCGTCACAGTATCCCCTAAATATCAGGTGGTGATACCGAAAGAAATCAGGGATACATTACGACTGCGGCCTGGGCAGAAAATTAGAGTGATCGAATATGATGGGCGAATTGAACTGATACCGGACCGGGATATTTCTGAACTCAGAGGGTTCCTCAAGGGAATGGATACGCATATCGAACGTGAGAAAGATCGGGTATGAATATTATTGATTCCTCAGGCTGGCTGGAATATTTTTCCGATGGACCGAATACAAAATATTACTTGCCTCCCCTGAATGATACATCCTCCCTGATTGTACCTGTCATTACGATCTGCGAAGTTTTCAAGGTCGTATTTAGATATTGCTAAAGATGCAAAGCCATGGGATATATTTCCGAAGAAACCCTTAATTTGCGTGATATGGTTTGTATCGAGGTTTTAAAGCACTTAATTGATGACGTTCCTTCGAGGTGCTGTTGCCTGGGAGAAAAGCCCATGAACTTTTTACTGCAAAGATTAAAAGGAGTATATCATGCTGTTGGGATTTAATGGAAGTCCGAAACCCGATAGTAATTTGCGAAGAATCATTGATATGATGTTAAAAGAATCCGGAAAGGATTTCCGGATATATGATTTGGCACAAATGAACATCAAACCTTGTGTGGGATGTGTCAAGTGTGCCAAAACCAATCGGTGCGTCATGGAAGACGATATGTTTCCCTTGTATGATGAAATCGTGGAATCCGATGCTATTGTTGTTGGAGCGGTGGTATATTTTAGAAAAGCAAACGGGTTTACCCATAATTTTCTCGAACGGTTTTTTCCTTTGCGCCATAGAAAATCTCAGACCATGGGAAAGCCGGCTGTGTCGGTGGCTGTGGGAGGTAACGAAGCGGAAATTGTGTGCGATGAAATCAGCTATCATTTAAATAGTTATTTTAATTTTGAAGTACTGGATAAACTCTTTTACAATACAATGACCCCCCCGTGTTTTATATGCGGATTTGGAACCACCTGCAAATATGGCGGTCCGGCACGTTGGATGTCTCCCGAGGAATTTGAAAATTTTAAAAAAGTTACTCCTGACATGTTCCAAAAATTTGAGACAGATAATCAGATTGTGAAGAGAGTTAAGGAAATCGGGAGACGACTGGGCAGTATATAGGACAAACCCCTTCAAACAGTCAGTCGGTTGGAAAGAGAAACCCGCAGTCGCTACGCTGTACCGAAATCAAATACCTATACCCTGTGATGCCACCCGCAATCCCTTGCATTTTAGAAAATAATGCATATTATATTCAGTTTGCAATTATACCCTAAATGATCGTAAACAAAATGGGAAAAATATTCTATGAATCTGGGGCACTCTCGACTTTCGCTCAATTAGGGTTATACAAAACTGCAAAAAGGAGATTGGACAATGGAATTCATCAAGTCCTATTCACGCGGATCTTTTGTTTTAATTTCAGTGCTGGGCGTCATATTGCTGGCGGCTACGGTTTCAGGGTTTTACTGGGTACTGCAGGGAATGTACCGGGACATATCATTGCTGGTAACTCCCCAAACCCTCTCAACGGCGCTCCTTGATCCCATCTCTTTGATTCATCATAAGGTGTTTATCTATGCGGCGTGCATATGGGGAGGCGTTTTCCTGATTTTCGGCATCCTGTTGTGGGGCGGTTTGCGGAGAATCGCTGTAAATTCTTTCAAAAAATCCGGCAAACCCGTGCGGAAAAAACAGGTTCCGGCACCGGTAGCATCCACTGCTGATCGGGAAGCTCAACAGTACACTCAACAGCGCCTGTTTTTACACCTGCTGTCCGTGCTTCAGCGGGAAGGACGTCTGGTAGATTTTTTATCGGAAGATCTCAATCATTATGAAGATGCACAGATCGGCGGTGCGGTTCGCGCCATCCACGAGAACTGTAAAAACGCCATGAACAAAAGTCTTTCCCTTGAGGCGGTCATAGACCGCAGCGAAGGAGAAGAGATTCGGATTGAACCGGGGTTCGATCCCGACGCCATAAAACTGACCGGCAATGTAACGGGTGAGCCGCCGTTCAAAGGTATTTTACGTCATAAAGGCTGGCGCTCCCGAAAGCTGGAACTGCCCGCTCTATCCGGGGGTCAAGATGCACGCATCATCGCTCCGGCGGAGGTGGAAATCCTCTAACCCGAATATTTCATGAAAATTTTCGAGAAGCTTTTTTTATTTTTTATAAGTAATAAAATTATTGGGTTATTTATTACTAATGAAATAAGGCAAATACATTAACTTTAGTTCACTTTAGCTCACTTTGAACTTTAGGCACTTTAATCTTTTAGATTAGGAAAAAAATTTATGCCAAACCCGGTTTATGTGATAGGAATCGATCTTGGGACAACCAACAGCGTTGTGGCCTACACCGAGGCGGATTCGGAAACAGGTCGCTCCTTTAAGATACACTTATTTGAAATTCCCCAGCTCATTGATGCCGGCGTGGTGGAAAAGCGGCAAATGCTTCCCTCTTTTATACTGATTCCGGGGGAACACGATGTTTCCAAAACCGCCATGGATTTACCGTGGCACAAGGGTGGGCCCCTGGCGGTGGGCGAATTTGCCAAAACTCGCGGTGTTGAGCTGCCCAGCCGTTTGATCGCTTCTTCAAAATCCTGGCTCTGTCATACAACGATCGACCGGAACAAGCCCATCCTTCCCTGGGAAGGTCCTGATGCGAAATCTAAGAAATCACCGGTGCAAGCATCCGCAGCCATTCTCCAACATATCCGGGATGCCTGGAACCACTCGATGGCTTCAGATGACGACCGGTTGAAGATGGAAAACCAGGAAATTTTGTTGACCGTACCGGCTTCCTTTGATGCGGTGGCTCGCGAGCTGACGGTAAAAGCCGCCGAGATGTCCGGGCTGAACACTGTCACCCTTCTGGAAGAACCCCAGGCCGCCTTTTATGCATGGATTGAAAGGACCTCCGATCGCTGGCGGGAGATGGTTAGCAAAGGCGATCTTGTTCTGGTTTGCGACATTGGCGGCGGGACAACCGATTTCAGCCTCATCAAAATTTCCGAAGAACAGGGCGAACTTGCCCTTGAGCGGATTGCGGTGGGAGAGCACCTGCTGGTGGGTGGCGATAACATGGATTTGGCCATTGCCTATTCGATTTCTCGACAAATGGCGGATAAAGGTTCCCGGCTGGACGTCTGGCAGATGCGGGGGCTTTGGCACGGCTGCCGCAACGCCAAAGAGAAACTTCTGTCCGACCCCGATGCCCGGGAATATCCGGTGACGGTTTTGGGCAGAGGCAGCAGCCTGATTGGCGGAACCGTTAAAACCGAGCTTTCCCGCGATACGGTTGAAAAGATCATGCTGGACGGCTTTTTCCCGCTTTGCGAACGTACGGCCAGACCGGTTTCCCCGCAAAAAACCGGCATCCAGGAGATGGGTCTGGCTTATGCGTCCGACCCTGCCGTAACCCACCATCTGGCCCGGTTTCTCCAGCAAAACATCGGTGAAGCCATGCCCACGGCGGTCCTGTTCAACGGCGGCGTAATAAAGGCGCAAAACGTCCGCAACCGAATCATGGAGGTTATGTCTTTATGGAAAGCGTCGGAGGATGCACCGCCCATTCGGGAGATCGAATCGGGCGACTTCGACCTGGCGGTTGCCAAAGGTGCGGTATATTACGGGATGGCCAGGCGGGGCAGGGGCATTCGCATACGATACGGTCTGAACAAATCCTATTATGTGGGTATTGCCGCGTCCATGCCGGCGGTTCCGGGGATGCCGACGCCTATCAAGGCGCTGTGTGTGGCGCCCTTCGGCATGGAAGAAGGGACTGAGGCAACCCTTGAAAACCAGGAGTTTGCTTTGGTGGTGGGTGAGCCCGTTACGTTCGATTTTCTCAGTTCCATGCGCCATGACCATGAACCGGGCACGGTGGTTGAAGACTGGGAAAGTGAGATCCAGGACATTGCCGTCATCGAAACCACTCTGGATGGTGAATACGGCAGCGTGATTCCTGTTGCCCTGGAAATTCGAGTGACCGAGATGGGAGTCCTGGAATTGTGGTGTGTGTCACGGGTGGACGGCCGCCGGTGGAAACTCGAGTTCAATATACGGGAGAAACACGGTCTTGGATCTTGACAGCCAGCGCTACATTATCGGCATCGATCTGGGCACTACCAATTCGGCGGTATTCTATGTGGATTTACATGCCGAGGGCAGTGGGCGGATGCGCATCCATCTGTTTCCCATTTCCCAACTGACCGGTCCCGGCGAAGTCTCCCGCCTGCCGGTCTTGCCATCTTTTCTCTATATTCCCGGCGATTATGATATCTCCAAACAGAGCCTTGTCCATGACTGGGGTTGCCATGGCGACAATTTTGCCGGAGCCTATGCCAGGGATCACGGCGCCAAAGTGCCCGCCCGTCTGGTGTGGTCGGCCAAAAGCTGGCTATGTCACGCCAATGCGGATCGGAAAGCCCCTATACTGCCCTGGGGCGCAAGCAAAGAGGTTCTCAAAATTTCCCCCATTCACGCCACCGCCGCCTATTTAAGGCATATTCGCCGTGCCTGGAATCGCAGACAAAGCGATGAGGAGGCTTTTCTGGAATATCAGATGGTCATCATCACTGTACCGGCTTCCTTTGACGAGGTGGCCCGTGAGATGACTCTTGAAGCGGCCGGATTAGCCGGTATGGGCGACGTGACGCTATTGGAAGAACCATTGGCCGCCTTTTACAGCTGGCTGATGACCCATGAACATGACTGGAACAGATTTGTCAAACCAAAAGACCTCATCCTGATCTGCGACGTGGGGGGCGGGACCACGGACTTTACCTTGATCTATTTGCGGGAAGTAAACGGCAGCCCTCGGTTTGAGCGCATTGCCGTGGGAGATCATCTGATTCTGGGCGGGGATAATATGGATCTGGCACTGGCACGGCTCCTGGAAGCGCAATTTTTTAAAAACAAACATTCCCTGAGCGGCGATCGGTGGAAAACTCTTTGCCACCAGTGTCGGCAGGCCAAAGAAACCCTTCTCGACGGAAGAGCGGATTCCAAAAAAATAGCCCTCATGGGGGAAGGCGGTCAACTGATTGCCGGAACACTGACGGCTACTCTCGGGCAAAGGGAAGTCACCGAAACCATTTTGAACGGATTTTTTCCCCTTGTGGATCCTTCCGAGAAAAAACCACGGGCCAAGCGCAAAGGCATAACGGAATTCGGACTGCCGTATGAACAGGAACCGGCCATCACGCGACACCTGTGCTGGTTTTTGGAACAGCACGCCACGGATGTGGCCGTATTTTTACAAAAGGATCGGCCCGAACCGGATATTATTCTCTTTAACGGCGGATCGTTAAAGCCGGCCGTAATCCAGGAGCGGATTCGCGGCGCCATCCGGCAGTGGTTCGGGCAACCGGATGATGCGCTGCCGAGGGTTTTGGATAACCCGGATCCCGATTTGTCCGTTGCAATGGGCGCGGCTTATTATGGACGGGTCAAGGTCGGTCAAGGGGTTCGGGTGGGCAGCGGAAGCCCCCGGGCGTTTTATTTGGGTGTGGCCGATCCCGATGACGCCCGCAGCCAAAAGACCGGGAAACAGGCCATATGCCTTGTGGAACGCGGTTTGGAAGAGGGGACCGACATTGAATTGAAAGACCGTCAATTTGAGGTGTTGACCAACCAGCCGGTTACTTTTGACATGTACAGCTCCAGTTTTCGAAGCGGCGACCGGTGCGGCGATCTTGTTACCATAGACGATTCTCTCACCCCGTTGCCGCCCATTCAAACCATAATTCAGTATGGGAAAAAAGGGGTTCAAACCCGCATCCCCATCCATATTGCAGCCAGCTATACGGAGATGGGGGCCCTGGCGCTGTGGTGCCGGAGTCTGGTAAGCACCCACCGCTGGCACCTTCAATTTCAACTTCGCACGGTTTTGGTGCCTGCGCCGGTAGCGGATCAGGAAGTCTTGGAATCTTCGGTTGTGGATAATGTTCGTGAACTTATCCGGGAGGCGTTTTCAGATGGGGCATCCGACACCTTCCGGATATCTCTTGCCAGAGATATTTCAAAACGCGTGGAAAGACCAAAGGAACAATGGCCCCTGACGTTTATTCGCCGCATGGCCGACGATCTCATCGAACTTGAAACCGTTCGAACCGATTCGGCCCTGGCTGAAAGCCGCTGGCTGAATTTTTTGGGATTTTGCATGCGTCCGGGATTCGCCGACGCACTGGACCCCATACGGATGAAAAAAATTTGGCAGATCTACATTCAGGGAATGTGTCATCCCAATCATCTGCAGGTACAAAATGAATGGTGGATCATGTGGCGGCGGGTGGCCGGCGGCCTGAAGCCCGGCCAGCAACGTCAATTCTTCCAGGACCTGACACCGATACTGTTTCCCGGCAAAGGTTCCCGAAAAAAAGTGCCGCCCCAGCAACGACTGGAGATCTGGATGGCCGTGGCCAATATGGAACATTTGATGGCAAAAGACAAGATCAAATGCGGTCGAGCCCTGCTGTCCGAGATAAAACCCAAAAAAAGCAGGCCCCAGCATTTCTGGGCCCTGTCGCGCATGGGGGCTCGAGAGCTCCTTTACGGGTCCGTGGACCGTGTGATACCGGCTAAAGAAGCGGCTGCCTGGATTGAAACACTGATTTCAACAACCTGGCGCGACCCCAGACCCATGGGCGCGGCCATTACCCAACTGGCCCGTAAAACCGGCGATCGTGCCCGGGACCTGGACCACGCCCATTTGGAACGGATTATGGCGTGGATGACCCAGGATCCCCACCGGGAGCAACTGTTGAGGCCGCATATCCCATACCTGAAAGAAGTGGTTCCCCTGGCCAAACAGGAGGAAAGCAACATTTTCGGAGAATCTTTGCCTGCCGGTATTGTGCTGCACAAGGGATGATCCCAAAGGGGATTTGGTTTGTCGGAAGTTTATTGAATTATTGAAATTACAAATATCAAATAACAAATATTTTACCCTGTTAAATAATGCTTCGCATTAAATCTTCGATTTATTTAACGGGGCAGGCAATTTCCAATGACCGAAATTCGAAAATCCAAACAATGTTTCGTCATAAAAGGTTTTGGTTATTGAATATTGGAATTTGAGATTTATTTGTAATTTGGTGCTTGGAGCTTGTGATTTTAGACACAAAACTCCAAGGCAAAGCCATCTAATTCTGATCTGGCTCTCCGAGGCGTAGGCTCTACGAGCCGGAGGCCCAAAGTATCAGGTTTTTCAAGACAAAATAGAATCAACCTGTTGAGATTTTTTGGTATAACGGCGAGATATCGCGCAAGGTTTTCACCACATTACGGAGTGATTTTAAAAAAAGGTCGATATCTTTCTCGGTATTATCCTGGCCGAGTGTAATTACGAGTGTTCCCTGAGCATCTGCATGGGAAAGGCCGATGGAAATCAAAACATGGGATGCTCTCAGGGATCCGGTGGCACAGGCTGAACGCGTGGAAACCGCAATGTCATCATCATCCAGCATCAGCATTACGCTTTCACCTTCGATATATTTAATGGATAGGGACAATAAATTCGGCAGGCTGTTTTCCGGTGGCGTATTGATGATGTACTCATCGATGTGCCTGGGCAACTCGTTGATCAGCCTGAATTTAAGTTTTTCCAAATGTGCCAGCCAATCCGGCAATTTTTTTTTGGCGATCTTGGCGGCCGCTGCCATTCCGATGATGCCGATCAGATTTTCGGTCCCCGCACGCTTGTTGTTTTCCTGAACCCCACCGTCAAGCAACGGCCAAATCATGGTACCCCGGCGAACATAAAGTCCGCCCACGCCTGTGGGACCATAAAAAGTGTTAGACGCAAAACTCAAAAGATCCATCCCCATGTTCTGCACATCAATGGGGACGACACCTACGGAATCCACGGCGTCCGTATGAAAAATAATTTTTTTCTGACGAGTAATTTTAGCAATTTCTTCAATAGGTTGAATCGTTCCGGTTTCATTGTTGCTGTGCATGATGCTGACCAGTATGGTTTCATCGGTGATGGCATCGGATACATCCGCCGGATTCACACGCCCGTATTTATCCACATCAAGGGAGGTGACGGTATACCCGAGTCCTTTGAGTCGCCGGATACTTCGGATTACAGCATTATGCTCGATGTTTGATGTGATGATATGCTTACCTTTTTTGGCGTTGGCCAAAGCGGCTCCCTTGACGGCATGATTCACGGATTCGGTTCCTCCTGAGGTAAACACCACTTCTTTGGGGTCAGATGCATTGATAAGGCCCGCCACAGTTTCACGCGATTTTTCCAACAGCATAGCGGCCGTCTCGCCACGTTTATGCTGACTTGAGGGATTGTGGTAATCCTCCCGAATGGCGGTGACCATTGTCTCTTTAACTTCCGGCAGAAGCGGGTTCGATGATATGTGATCCAAATTGATAATGCGCATGGCCGTAATCCTTTCTCAGATACAAGTTAGTGTTCTTCGGCAAGACTGTGCTGACAGGCCTCACAGAATTCTGTCCCTTCATCAAGCTCTACATCACAGTAAGGACAGTAACACCGATCTCCCCGGATATGTTCATGTTCTTCTTTGCGTTTGAGTTCAGCCCGGGGTTTCCCGGCTTTTCGATTTTCATAATCTTTTATGGCCAATTGGAGGGCATCGGCGCCTAAATTAGAACAATGCAGCTTATTTTTAGGCAAACCCTCCAGGGCATCGGCAACATCTTTGTTGGTAATCTGTTTGGCCTGGTCAATGCTTTTTCCCTTGGCGATTTCCGTTAGCATACTGGAAACTGCGATTGCCGATCCACATCCAAAGGTTTGAAATTTGATATCCTCTATCTGCTCATTTTTAATTTTTAAATAGATGGTCATCATATCTCCGCATAAGGGATTTCCAACTTCTCCAACGCCGTCTGCGTGTTCGATAACCCCTACATTTCTAGGATTCCTGAAATGGTCCATTACAACTTCGTTATACATGTTTTTTCCCCTCCCTGAAATTGGTTCCTGACGAATACTTGCCAGACTGTACATTAATCATTATTTGCTGAAAGTAAATGATACCATTTTTTTGATTTTTGAATGAATGCTCTAGCGGCTAAGATTGCTTTCTTAAAAAATGAAGCTCGAAAAATTCAAAGTTTAGATTCTAAATCGTTAATGATAATAACTGTAACATGCTGATTTATTATGATTCAGGCATTAAAGCAGGAATGATGGGTGCATTACCAGTTTGTTAATTCCTATCCAAGACTTTTTGGTTTCAGGTGTCAGGTGTCAGGTGCCAGCTAATTCGTTTCTTACTCCTGACACCTGACACCTGAAACCTGAAACCTGATTGCAAGGCTTTCGCTCAAAAAATGAATAAGTTAATGTGTGAAAACCATTTTAGCAAATCGGTAATGCTCCTGGAATGATTGACTGGCATGAAAATCACAATCTGTTGAATGGCGCATTTTTGTAATAGGAAGGAATAAAAGCTGTAACCGTTCACAGGTTCAGGGTTCAGGGTTCAGGGTTCAACGTTCAGGGTTCAACGTTCAGGGTTAAGGAATTCTGTCAATTATATAAAATCACCCAATTATATAAAATCACCGGCTTCCGGCTCGTAGAGCCTACAGCTCGGAGAGAGGGTAGAGCCTGCAGCTCGGAGAGAGCGAAGCGACTCCAGAACTTTAGCTCACTTAAGGCACTTCAAACTTCAAACTTTGGACTTCACCTTATACGAGGCAGTGTCCATTAAAAATACGTTATCGCAGTTATGAATTAGAGCCCTTAGTCATGCGGTTATGAAGATGGGAAAAAAAGATCGCTACCGAAACCCATCTTCATAACCCACATGATGTTACTACATTTCTCTATTACCTTATAAAAAAATTCCTCACTTTTATTATTCTTTCACCGTTTCAGCAGCCTCTTCGGCTGTTTCTTTTACCATCTCAGCGGCCGCTTCAGTTTCTTCTGCCGCAGCCCCGGCAGCCTCTTCGGCCGTTTCTTTTACCATCTCAACAGGTTGCTTGACGTCACTTTCGGTTGACTGTTCAGCTTTTTCGCTCTGTCCACATGCAAGAAAAGCGAACAGGCAGACGATACCCAATAACAATTTGATATACTTCATAAATTTACCTCCTTGGTTGAGTTGAAAATATTTTGACTGTCCATAAATACTTTGGCAATACATTGCCAGGGTCAAGAATTTTACTATCATTAGCAGTGACAATCTTATCCGGGGAGAATAACCTCATATTGTTGTCAACTTCGAAAGAGATGATCTCGTCATGACTCTATATATTTTTAAGATATTATTTTCCTAAATGCAACCCCTTTTTTCAGGTTTCAGATGTCAGGTGTCAGGAGGCATGCAGCCCTGAGGGAACCATTCTTTATTTTGATCATATTTTCCAATCAAAAGGGACGAACCGGTTTTGTTGACACAAGGCCCATATTAAAGTACATGTATATGTACAATTACTGACCGGTACACAATATACAAAAGACAACCAAAACCGTTCCGCAAAGGTCTCTACAAGGGACTGCTTGAAAAGACTGGATTCCGGCTCCCCGATCAGGTCGAGGACAAGCTTCACCGGAATGACGGCCTCCGGCTCGGAGAGAAAACGGTATTTTTTGACTTTTTACGATACCATCATATTTAAATCGGAGACAAAACCCCCATGGAACTTTCATCTTTAACTGCTATTTCTCCTATTGACGGACGTTATCACAAACTTACCGATAAGCTCGCCGATTATTTTTCCGAAGGCGCATTGATAAAATATCGGGTGATGGTGGAGGTGGAATATTTTATTGCATTATGCAATTTGCCGCTTCCTCAATTGGCGGATATTAACAGGCATATATTTGAAGCACTAAGAAGTATTTATAAGAACTTTTCCAATGATGATGCTCGCAGAGTTAAAGATATCGAGGCGGTTACCAATCATGACGTCAAGGCGGTTGAATATTTCCTCAAGGAAAAATTTGATAATCTGGGGTTGTATTACTTCAAGGAGTTTATCCATTTTGGCTTAACTTCCCAGGATATTAACAACACTGCCATGCCCAGTTCATTAAAACGTGCATGGGTCGATGTTTTGGAACCGGTTTTAGATGAGATTGTTGACACCTTGCATGAATACGCCAATCAATGGAAAGAAATCCCCATGCTGGCAAGAACCCACGGCCAGCCAGCATCGCCCACAAGCCTGGGCAAAGAAATTTTTGTGTTTGTGGAGCGGCTAAAAAAGCAGAAAAACCTTTTGGAAACCATCCCGTATTCCGCCAAATTCGGCGGGGCAACCGGTAACTTCAATGCACATTATGTGGCGTATCCTGAAATCGACTGGACAGGGTTCGCAGATCATCTCATAAACCAGGTGTTAGGTCTTGATCGATCAAAGGTTACCACCCAGATCGAACATTATGATAATCTGGCAGCATTTTGTGACACCCTTAAACGGATCAATACCATTCTCATCGATCTGAACAGGGATATATGGCTGTATATCTCCATGAATTATTTCAAACAAAAGATAAAGGACAGCGAAGTAGGATCTTCGGCCATGCCGCATAAAGTCAATCCCATTGACTTTGAGAACTCAGAAGGCAACCTGGGGGTGGCCAATGCAGTTTTTGAACATCTTTCCGCCAAGCTCCCCGTTTCCAGACTTCAGAGGGATTTGACCGATTCCACGGTTGCCAGAAATATCGGGGTGCCGTTTGCCCATACGCTCATTGCTTTTAAATCCCTTTTAAAAGGACTGGACAAATTGATTTTAAATTCCGAGGCCATTCATGCCGATCTGCAGGATAATTGGGCGGTGGTCAGTGAAGCCATCCAGACCGTATTGCGCAGGGAAGGGTATCCGGAACCGTATGAAACTCTCAAGGAATTCACGCGGACCCATTTGCGCATCGACCAGAAGGCGATGGTTGAATTTATAGATAGCCTGTCTGTCGATCAAACCGTTAAAAAAGAATTAAAACAAATAACTCCTCAAAATTATACGGGCATCCATGATTTCTAAAACGGTATTTGCAAGTCAAACTTCCCGGAAATTTTATAACCCAATGAAATTATAGTAGATATTTAGTGAAAATCTTTGATCCCATCAATACCCCTCTTATGGGAACCAACCTTATTGAAGCAAGTGCGGGTACCGGCAAGACCTACGCAATTGCAGGAATCTATTTAAGGCTGGTTGTCGAAGAACACCTTACCACCGATCAGATTCTGGTCGTAACCTTTACCCAGGCTGCCACCCAAGAGCTTAAAGACCGGATCCGCAATACGCTTTTGAAGGCGAAATCCGCATTCTCAAAGGGATCGAGCGAAAACGATCTGATTAACAGGCTTGTTAAAAAATATGAGAATACGGCTCTGGCCGTTCGGTTGATTCAAGACGCCCTTATTGATTTTGACAATGCCGCTATTTTTACCATACACGGGTTTTGCCACAGGGTGCTGAATAAGCATGCGTTTGAAACCCAAAGTCTGTTTGATACGGAACTGGTTACCGATCAGGCCGATATGGCCAGGGAAATCGTGGATGACTTCTGGAGGACCTATTTTTACAATATGCCCCGGGAATTTATAAGCTATGCCAGCAAAAAGATATCCGGTCCGGAATATTTTTTAGCGCTTTTGGCAAAAAATAATGCGCCGGATATGAGGATTATTCCGGAACTCGAATCCCCTGACTTGGAGATCCTTGATGAGTTTAGAAATATTTTCAAAAGGCTTAAAATCGCCTGGAACCTGTCAAAGGAACAGGTCATACCGTTATTAAAAAATCCGTGTTTAAGCGGTACGGTTTACGGAAGCACCAAGACAGAAACAAACCACACGGGTTTTTCCAAAAGGGACCTGAAGGTTTTGTCCATGACTCGAACCATGGATAGATTCGTTGATTCAAAATCAATGGGGTTCCCGGTGGTGAAAGATTTTGAGAAATTTACTGCAACCAAACTTGCAGCGTCCACCAGAAAAAATCATACTCCCCCGTTTCACGATGTTTTTAATATATGTGACGAACTCTATGAAAAAGGGCTTTCCCTTGAAGCGGAAATGGAGCGTTGCCTTTTATATTTGAAGACCTTGTTTTTCAGCTATGCCCGGGAACAACTCCCTGTCATAAAAGAAAAGAGCAACATACAATTTTTTGACGATCTTTTGATAAGAATGAAAAAAGCACTCCAAGATACCGGCGGCAATGAGTTGGCATCAGCCATACGCCGGCAATATAAAGCAGCCCTTGTGGATGAATTTCAAGATACCGATTCTGTTCAGTATGAAATATTTCGCAGGCTCTTTGATTCTAAACGAAGTGTTCTGTTTATGATCGGCGATCCCAAGCAGGCCATATACAGTTTCAGGGGGGCCGATATTTTTTCGTACCTGACGGCTGCCGGCGATGCGAATTCAAAATATACTTTGATAGAAAACTGGCGGTCGAACGCCGGTTTGATTAGAGCCGTAAATACCATATTTTCAAATGTCCCATCGCCGTTTGTTTTCGAGCAGATCGGGTTTGAAAAAGGAATTCCCGGAGAAGAAATCCAATCCATGGATGACAAATCCTCCTCCCCCCTTATAGTGTGGTATTGGGAATCGGGCAGAAACACGGACACGTCAAAACTTCTGAACAAAACCCAAGCCGTGCCGCTGATTGCAACGGCGGTTACGGACGAAATTTCCCGCCTGATTTCTCCGGGTCCGAAGAGCTGGTCCCGTGATGAATCCGACGGGATTAGCGCCGGGGATATCGCTGTTCTTGTTCGGACGAACCGGCAGGCTCAGATCATTAAAAACAGTTTGTTATTAAAACGAATTCCCTCGGTTCTCTATGATACCGGGAACATTTTTCATACCTGCGAAGCCCGGGACATGGAAAGGATTCTTTGGAGCATTTCCGAACCTGGCAGTGAGCGGCGGTTCAAAACCGCCCTTGTGACCGATATACTGGGGGTTTCCGGACATAAAATCGATTCCGCAGACAGTCAGCCGTTTGGGTGGGAACCCCGGGTCAGTAACTTCATGGAGTATTTTCGGCTGTGGATCCGATACGGTTTTATCAGAATGTTTCGGAACTTCATGTCAAAAGAGAAAATAAGAGAACGGCTTTTGGCATTTTCGGACGGGGAAAGAAGACTGACCAACCTTCTTCATCTGGCCAAAATACTCCACCAGGAGTCAGTTGAAAAACAAACCGGGATCACCGGGTTAATGAAGTGGATGTCCGAACAGATCAACACGCCTGTTCCGGAATCCGAGATTCATCAGCTTCGTCTTGAAAGCGATGAACATGCCGTAAAAATTATAACACTGCACAAAAGCAAAGGGCTGGAATTTCCGGTGGTATTCTGTCCCTTCTCATGGGGAGGATCACTCATCAAAGCCCCGGAGATCGCATTCCATGATCATGATACCAAGAAACTGACACTGGATCTGGGTTCCAGTGAAAAAGATATTCATCTCACCTTTGCTCAAAATGAACTCCTGGCAGAGAACATGCGACTGCTTTACGTGGCGGTAACCCGCGCCATAAAAAGGTGTTACCTGGTATGGGGACGATTCAACACCGCGGATACCTCTGCCATGGCCTACCTTTTTCACTATGGGCCGCCACCCGAAGATGACATTAAAATAGAGGATCTGGTATCTTCTTTAAAATCAAGGTGTTCAGAGAAAAAAGATGAGGAATTGCTGGAAGATTTAAAACAGCTGGCGGACAAATCCAAAGGAAGCATCGTACTTGTTCCGCTGCCTGCGAATAACGGTATGGAATATGCGTCTTTCGAAGATGAAACGGAAGAAATTTCCTCCCGGCAATTTTCGGGAAAAATAGACACCTCCTGGAAAATCTCAAGTTATTCATCCATGGTATCGCAGCGGGTCCCGGAAGAAGCGGTGCCCGATCGTGATGTGTCCTATGGTTATACCACGGAGAACGGTCTTGAGCGTATTGAACGCATGGACATTTTCTCCTTTCCAAAAGGCGCAAGGCCCGGGCTTTTTTTTCATGATATTTTTGAGCATCTCGATTTTACAGCTTCGAATTGCGGATATAAAGAGACACTGGTAACCAGCAAATTAACGGCATATGGGTTCGATTCAAAATGGCGGGATGTGGTATGCCGCATGATAACCAGGGTCCTATCCATACCGCTCGAAATAAGAACAGAATCTCTGACGCTTTCTTCGGTCTCGTTTAACGATCGGATCAATGAGATGGAATTTTATTATCCGTTGAATCCCTTTACCCCGCAACAACTGAAAAAAATATTTTCCGATCATGGAACCATTCAATTTCCCGGCAATTTTCCGGACCGGATTGGAAAGCTGACTTTTCCTTTTACAAAGGGGTTCATGAAAGGATATATCGACATGATCTTTCATGAAAAGGGGCGTTACTACCTGGTGGACTGGAAGTCGAATCTATTGGGAACCCGCGTGCAGGATTATTCGAGAGATGCATTGAACACCGTGATGAGTAATGATTTTTATATCCTCCAGTATCATCTGTATACCCTTGCGCTTTATCAGTATCTTTGGGTTCGGTTACCGGGTTTTGATTATGAAAAAGATTTTGGAGGTGTATTTTATGTTTTTTTAAGGGGGGTGGATCCTGATTATGGACCGGAATTCGGAATTTACAAGGATTATCCCAGTCCGGATCTTATTCATGCACTGGCCAGGGCACTTATTCCGGGGGGAGACCCGGGTGTAAATCAAGGCCGCTGGTAACCGCTGATCCTTGGCCATTGACAAACCGTGGCTTCGATATCAGGTAGCCATGGCAATCTTTAGCAGACAACAGTCTTGATTTACACCCGGGAGACCTTAGAAAAAAACTTCTTTTGTGCGTTAGACTTGAACGGTTACCGTTGTTATAAATCTTAATGTTATGAATTATGGAAAAACACATAACATATTTATATCAAATGGGATATTTGACAGATATAGATATCCATTTTGCTAAGTTCATCACCGGTCTCGGCAAAAATGATGATCCGGATATTTTCCTGGCCGCCGCCCTCGCCAGCAATGCCACCGGCAATGGAGATGTATATTTTGACCTCGCTTCCATGGCCCAAAGATCGGTTTTTATGGGTCTGGAACAGGAGGGGACTGTCAAATGGCCGAACCTTTCCGGCTGGATGCAAAAAATCAGGCAAAGCCCGGTAGTAGGATGGCCCGGAGAAGATTTCTGCGATTTGGATATCACCCGTTTAAAAGAAAGTTTAAAGAGGCTTTTCCGGCAAAATGAAGAGCATGAGTTTAACTGGCAGATGGTCGCGGCATACATTGCGGCCATTAAAAGAATTTGTATTATCTCCGGTGGGCCGGGAACCGGGAAGACCTTCACCGTGGCAAAGATCCTTGCGCTGCTTTTGGAGTTGTACGGAAAAGAGAAGCTTAACATCTTGCTTGCCGCTCCCACGGGAAAGGCTGCATCCCGGATTGCCGAATCAATGAATGATGCAAAGAAAACGCTAAACAGCCCTTGGGATATTATCGAGGCGATTCCTTCCGAAGCATATACCATACACAGAATGCTCAAAACCATCCCGGGTTCCCCGTATTTTCAACACAACCATGAAACCCCTCTTAATGCGGATGTGGTGGTGGTGGATGAAGCCTCAATGGTAGATCTTGCATTGATGTCAAAACTCCTTTGGGCGGTTCCTTTTGATGCCAGGATCATATTGATCGGAGACAAAGACCAGCTTTCTTCGGTTGAGACCGGTTTTGTATTGGGAGATGTCTGTGACAGAGAGAATGTTCACTCATTTTCAGAATGTTTTTGCAACAAGTTTGAAGCGGTCACCCAACAAAAAATTGAACTTCCGCTTAAAGAACATAAAAAGTCCCCCGGTCTTTACGACTGTATGGTTGTGTTGAAAAAAAACTATCGGTTTACCGGCGACAGCGGAATAGGAAAACTCAGCCGTACGGTAAACCGGGGAGAAATCCATAAGGTCTTGTACCTGATGAAAAACAAATCCGACCAAATATCCTGGAGAAAGATTTCACGGCCGGATGATCTGTCACTTTTCCTAACCCATAGCATTATCAAAGGCTATTCGGATTATCTTAATACGGATGATCCGTACAGAGCCCTTGAACTTTTTAATAGGTTCAAAATATTATGTGCCATAAAAATCGGCTCAATGGGAGTTAATGCCGTCAACCGGTTGGCGGAGCAGGTATTAATCCGTGAGGGTCTGATCGCGCCGGACAGATCGTCGTCCAATCCCTGGTACAAAGGCAGACCGGTTTTGATTACCCGCAACGATTACCGCATGAAACTTTTTAACGGAGACATGGGAATAACCCTGACGGCTCCGGGTTCAACCGGCAAGGATCTGTATGTTTATTTTTCAGGAGAATCCGGCGAACTCAGGCGGTTTCTTCCTTACCGGCTGCCGGAACATGAAACGGTTTATGCAATGACTGTTCACAAGAGCCAGGGATCGGAGTTTGATCATGTTCTGTTAATTCTGCCGGACCGTGATTATCCGGTATTAACACGGGAACTGCTCTACACGGGAATAACAAGGACCAGAAAAACCGTGTCGATTTGGGCGACAGAAGATGTATTAAAAAGAACCATATCCCGTAAAATCGAACGAACCTCAGGACTTAAGGATGCCCTGTGGGGATCCTAAGTGTATTGTGAGCACTTCGTTTCTCAGCATAACCCCGGCGAACGGGAGCATCGCCGATTTGTTAAAATGGTTTTCACCCATTAACTTGTTCATTTTTTAAGCGAAAGCCTTGCGATCAGGTTTCAGGTGTCAGGTTTCAGGGGTAGGGTTTCAGGTGTCAGGAAGTATGTTCAGTCACAACCTTTTATAGACCTCAAAATCCTCCACCTCCATATAATTGCTATAGGTCACCTCTTTTGCCCTTAACCCTGACATATGAAACCTGACACCTGGCAGCTGTGATACCTGACACCTGACACCAAAAAAGTCTTGGATAGCAATTAACAAACTGGTAATGCACCCAGTAAGATTGATATAACGAGTAAACGATTAAACGATTGTATGAGAATAGACCACATAAGTGTATATCCGGTTTTGCTTCCCTTTTCAGCCGAGTTCTCACACTCTTTAAGAAAAAGAAATTCAGTTAAAAACATCATTGTTCAAGTGGTTGCCCAACAGGGTAAAATCAAAGGATATGGTGAAGGGGCTCCCAGATCTTTCGTAACCGGAGAATCTCAGGAAAGTGCAGCTCGAATTATATCCCGATTTATTGCACTGGATAATTTTCCATGGGAGTTGAACCACGTTTCACAGATATGGAATTTTGTTGACGGTCTTTTCCATGGGAAAGCTCACAATGCTTCTATTTGTGCCCTGGAAACAGCGCTGCTGGATGCTTTAGGCAAAAGCCAGGACAGAAACCTCATAGATTATTTTCCCAAAGATTTTATGACAAACAAGGTTTATTATGGCGCTGCACTTCCGCTCGCCGGCAAACAAAGAATTGTTGAAATATGCCGGCTGATCAAAAAAATGAAAGTGAAAAAGGTGAAACTGAAACTGGGTAAAGATTTATCCCAAAACAAAGAAATTTTCGAAGCGGTTCGCATGGTGTTCGGAGAAAATTGCGATCTCAAAGCTGATATAAACTGTGTCTGGAATTATGATCTGGCCTTGAAACACATATCTTTGATAAAAAACTACGGAATTAAGGTTATTGAACAGCCTATGAGGCCGGATGACCCGGAAACCGCAGATTTTGCCGGCCTTATGCAGAAAACCGGTGTGGTCCTGATGGCCGATGAGTCGGCATGCTCTTTGGATGATATGAAAAAGATTGCCCAAGAGGGTTACTATAAGATGATTAACGTAAGATTGTCCAAATGCGGAGGGTTCAGAAATTCATTGAAGGTAATCGAGTATTTAAGGTGCAACGGTATTTCTTTCCAGATCGGATGCCACCTGGGTGAGTCCGGCATTCTTTCCGCCGCCGGCAGGATTTTATGTCTTCTTTGCAGTGATGCCGTATACTGTGACGGTTCTTATGATGAATTTCTGCTGGAAAAAAACGTTACCGTCGAGGATGTGTCAATGGGTCCGGGGGGAGAAGCCGGTCCTTTGAAGGGTCCGGGACTGGGTATAAAAGTAAGCGATAAAAATCTGGCGGAGTTATCCGAAGGTTTCAAAATTATAACGGTTTCCGGCCCCTGACCGCAGCCCGGATGAACCGGAAGAAATCACACCCTTTTTTTTTCTATATATTGAGTCAGAACATGTGCGAACAGCCGGGTTCCTATTTCCAGGGCACTTTCGTCAATATTGAAATAAGGAGAATGCAGGCCGTATTGAAATCCTTTAAGGGGATCGTGGCATCCCAGTCCTACCATTACCCCGCCCCACTTTTGGCAAAAATAGGCAAAATCCTCGGCCCCCATTCTGGGAAGTCCGATGTGGACTTTGTCAGCCCCCAGAACTTCATGGCCGCAGGCTACGGTATGCTTAACCAGCTCGGAATTATTTATTAGCACGGGATAGCCCTTTTTAACTTCAAGCGTTGCCATGATGCCGCAAGACTGAGCCACACCTTTGACCAGTTCTTCAAGGCGTTTTATGATCTGTTTGCGAATGTCCGGCTGCAGGGTTCTGAGGGTTCCTTCCAGCACGGCGTCTTCCGGTATGATATTTGAGGCCGTTCCGGCCTGAAAACGTCCGATGGACAGGACTGCACTTTCCTGGGGTGGAATCTCCCGGCTGATAAGAAACTGTAATTGTGTAATAAGATGGGCTCCCGCTACAATGGGGTCTTTGCAATGATGCGGATGAGCGCCGTGGCCGCCTTTTCCTTTTAATCGAATAAAGAGTGTGTCAGCGGCCGCATTACTGACTTTAGTAGCTATTCCGATATGTCCCACAGCAAATTCCGGATACATATGCCCGGCAAAAGCTGCTTCCACCGGTTCCGAGTCGAAAATGCCGGTGTCCAGCATGGCCCTAGCACCGGCTCCGCCTTCTTCGGCGGGTTGGAAGATGAAGAGAATTTCACCGGAACCGTTCTGACGCCATGAGTTTTCCATGAGCCATCGTATCACACCGAGAGCAATGGTGGTATGCCCGTCATGGCCGCAGGCATGCATGAATCCCTTATGCTGCGATTTGTATGGGATATCGTTGAGTTCCTCCAGAGGAAGGGCATCCATATCCGCCCGAAAGGCCACCAGAGGCCCGGGTTGATTTGCGCTGACTTTTGCGACCACGCCAGTCCCTCCGATACCTTTTTGGAAAGGAACGTTGAATCCCTCGAGAACTTCGCAAATTTTGGCGGAGGTTTTCTTTTCCTTATAAGCGAGTTCCGGGAACCGGTGAAACCAGCGACGCAACTCTACAAGCCAATTGTAAAACTCGGCGGACAGTTTTCCATGCATTTTTACCTCCCAACCTGGACAAGCCGGCTATCTCTTATTTTTTCGAGAATCCTTAACGCAAACTTGCAAAAAGTTCAACGATGAATTAGACAAACGGGTTATAATCGGTATTTTCTGACTGTTTTGGTGAAGATTATCTGCTTAGTTGTAAATTTTGTGTTTTTGCGGCAAGAAAAATGCTTAATTAAATATAAGAGTTAATGAAATGCCGGATTCTTTCGGGACTACTTTAGCATTTATTAAAAAGATTATGTACGCGCTTCAAGAAAGAAACCAGAATAATATGGTTTTTTCGAAAGGGATTACAGTTTCATCTGTCACTTCTTCGGTGCTGTTTCTTCTCGGTCCGGATTGCCGGGGAAAAAGATTTTCTTTAACGCCCTGTCTGATCTTAACCAAACGATCCTTAAAGGTAAAACAATCGGGAGACCTTTGCTGTCCGGGGGGAAGCATCTCTTCGGGTCGGGATTTTTATCTTGCAAAGCTTTTATATGTGCGGGGTTCTCCTTTATACCGCTGGCCTTACTGGTCACTATGGCGTAAAAAGCGGCGCAGGGAGGCACGACGTCTGGCGATTCTTTTTGCCACCTGTTTGCGGGAGGGCTTTGAGGAAATACGGTTAAACCCTCTGGGAGTGAAGTTTCTGGGACCTCTGCCGTCCCAGCAACTTGTTATGTTCCGCAAGGTGATTTATCCAATGGTTTGCTGGACCGGACGTCAAAAGCGGTTTTTCCCGAACTGGGAAGTGGAACGGGTGGTTTATATTCCCCTCCAGAATCTGTTGAACCCTTCCGCTTATGCACGGTATCGATTAGATATTGAATCACCCCGAAAAAACGGGAAAGATCCAAACATGAAAGAATATCCCTGTTTTGTCCATGAATATCAGGGGGAATACGAAGTGCTTTGGGGCGCAACCTTTCGCATTACAATGGTTTTTCTTGAAACCATCTTTGGATTCAAGCCTCCGGACATGGATTCGCTCCCCGTTGTATACGGATCTTTGGGTGAAAATTATCTTACCGGAAACGAATAGTCCGCCTGACCGGGACATTTATCATTGGTCAACCCACACCTCAACGGGTGGAAATCAAGACCGTTGGTAAACGCTGATGCCTTTCTATTGACAAATTGTTGCTCCGAAGCTTTTTTCAGGTTTCAGGTGTCAGGTGTCAGGAGTAAGAAACGAATTAGCTGACACTTGACACCTGAAACCTGAAACCAAATAGCCATTGCAATCTTAGCAAACAACAGTCTTGATTTACACCCAACCTCAACCCTTTTAGGATTCTTGAACATGAATATAAAAACAGCTAATATTCTGTTTCTATGCACCGGCAATATTTGTCGCAGCCCTTTTGCGCATGCCTTTTTTAAAAAGTTGGTGAATCAAAATCAACTCCGGGGTATTGCCGTTGAATCTGCGGGATTGCTTGCGCTTCCGGGCAATTCGGCTACCTATATGGCGCAACGCGTTGCTGAAGAATTCGGTGTAGAGCTTTCCGATCACAAGGCCAAAACCATATCCAAAGAACTTGTGGCATGGTCCAGTCTCATTCTGGTAATGGAGAAATCTCACAAGGATACGCTTGTGACCGACTTTCCGGAAGCAAGAGACAAAACCCGGTTAATCAGGCACTTTGCCCGTTATGGTTCAAAGAGACGGGGCGTTGCCGATCCGTACGGGCTTAAGTACGATGCATACCGGTTTTGCTTTCTGGATATTGAGGATGCAGTTTCGGGCCTTATCGACTTTCTATCTGAACCCCGACCCGAGCAAGCCGGAAAAAACAAATCAAAAATTCCAAATCAGAGCAAGAGGTTATAGAGAGCAGTGTTAATGTCAGGATATTGAAACTTAAACCCCTGTTTTAAAAGTTTATCAGGGATTGCCCGCTGGCTGCTCATCAGAGATTTCCCCATTTCTCCCATTATCAACCGGATCATAAAGGCTGGAGTTTTCATAACAGACGGTCTGTTCAGTACCCGGCCAAGGGCGCCGGCGAAATCACGGTGTCTAACAGGATTCGGTGAACAGAAATTTACCGGGCCTTTTAGATCCGGATTTTCAAATATAAAAATAATCGCGGCAATAAGATCATCCATATGAATCCATGGAAACCATTGCAGACCGCTTCCAAGGGGGCCGCCGGCAAAAGATTTAAACGCCGGAAGCATCTTTGAAAGGGCGCCTCCGTTCTTTCCGAGAACCACACCAAAACGCATCGCAGCGACCCGGACTCCTTTTGTTTCCGCTTGGAAAGCTTCCTTTTCCCAGTCCCTGCAAACTTTCGCAGCAAAATCATTTCCGGGCGGAGCATCTTCCTTTAAAACTTCATCTGCCCGGTCACCATAATATCCAACAGCAGAAGTGCTGCAAAATATTATATCTTTCTGGCTGGCAATGGCCTCAACCAGATTACGCGTGGTCAGAATACGGCTGTTATATATTTGATCCTTATAGGTGTCGCTCCACCGCTTAAAAATGTTTTTCCCCGCAAGATTGATCACTGCATCAACATCTTTGAGCGCATCCTGCCAGTCTCCTTTAATCGTACTATCCGCCGAGATGTAATAAAACTTATCATGCTGAATTGTGTTATGGGCTGAAGAGGTGCCGACAGCAATAACGCGGTGCCCCTTCTCGAGCAGATAAAATGCCAGGTTTGTGCCCACAAAGCCGGATCCACCGGTAATAAATATTTTCATAAATAGCCTCCTATTTTTTATCCCAAACCGTAACTGTGGAGGCCAGGCAACAGATTCACTCCGAAATAGGTGAAGATCACCGCCATAAACCCTATGATTGAAAGATAGGCGATTCTTTTGCCGGACCACCCCCGCATCATCCTGGCATGCAGAAATGTTGCATAAACAAACCAGGTTATCAAAGACCAGGTTTCCTTGGGATCCCAGGACCAGTAACTCCCCCAGGCCGAGTTGGCCCAGACAGCTCCGGTAATGATGCCGATAGACAAAAAAAGAAATCCGAACATGACCATCTGATGCGTCAACTCATCCAAAACAAGAGACCTTGGAAAATGAGAGAGAAAATTGCTTTGACCCTCTGCATCTCTTTGCTTAAAAAGATATATAATGCTTATGCCAAACGCTATTGCGAAGGCGGCATACCCTAAAAAACACGTGACAACATGGGCGATCAGCCAGTTGCTTTTCAATGCCGGAATCAGCGGCTGAATACGATCATTGATATTGGGAGACAGGGAAGCATAGGCCATGGCAAGAAAGGCGAGAGGAGTGGCAACGGCTCCGATGACGCTGGTTTTATACTTGCGTTCGATGACAAGATAAATAATTCCAATGGTACAGGAAAAAAAGACCAAAGACTCATACATGTTCGAAAGCGGCGCATGACCGATGCCGAGGCGGTATGATTCCACCCATCGTAAGATAATGCCTGCCGCGTTCACAGCAACTCCGGTTAATGCGGTCCAGGTGCCCAGCCTGCCCAGAAGGGGTTTCTTGAAAATCAAAAATGCAAAATAAAAAAATGTGGCCAGACCGTAAGCAAATGTCGTGATGGATAGTAAGACCGAACTGTTCATTATAAACCCTGCTGTAAATTAATAAGTTTTTCTGAAATCTTCTTTACTCTGTTTTGCATTGCCAGTTTGTTTTTATTGGCCGTGCCGGTAATTATGACTTGGCTTTGGTTGCCGATTTTAACCATTTCGATGCACATCCTTTGATGGGACATGAAAAACGTGATGAAAATTCCTATAATCATCCCTATAAATCCTATATAAACCACCCAGACCCCGGGATCTTTTGTGATCTGGAGACCCGTGTAATACCTCTGATCTGATTCTTTACCGGGGTTAAATGTTTTTGTCTCCTGATCTGCCACTGAAATAACCACGGCACCCCTTCTCATCCTGTCAAAATTCGGGAAATGTAACGGAAGTATGACGTTGACAGGATCTTTGTCTTTGGGCGTCAGAATTCCCAGGTATGCCTGGCCGATGTTTTGACCGCCGAATTCTGCTGATTTTCGATATTCAACAAGAACAAATTTTCCCAGACCTTCAGGAAGATCCACCGGTTTACCGATATCGGCCTTTATTTTATATGTGTTCCCTGATTCTTTACCCACAACATTCAGTGTGATGTTTTCCGAAGGATTTTTTTCATGATTTTTTTCTTTTTGAAGGGCACCTGAGGGCATTTTGCCGTAGCTGGACTGAAATATATTAATGCCCTTATACCGCAAGGGATCGTTAACGATAATATCTTTTTTGTATACCGGCTTGCCGTGTTCGATAATGGTTAAACTCGATCGGTATTCTTTGGGCGTTCCGTTATCATAAAAACTGATGTCAAAATCATCGCATAACACTTCAAAACCCAGGGGCCGGATCTGGTCGGTATTTCTAATCCGGATGCTGTCAATCTTCTCATTTTCCGGAATTATGGCAAATCCTTCAAAACCGAAAAGAGAACCCATCAGTCCGCCGAGCAACAACAGGATGACACTAAAATGTACGATGTAAACCCCGAAACGGGTCCATCGCCATTTCTCGGCAAAAATGCACACCCCTTTATCGGTTTCTTCTACACGGGTGTATCCGAACTGTCCGGAAATCGCCTTCTCATAGACAGTGCTCAATTCTACGGGACTTTGTTTGCCGGTAAATACCTCTTTTTGAGAAAGGGTTCTGAACCGTGACAGATTAAACAAAGGATGTTTAACAAATATTGTCTTCCATGTGGCAGACAGGCGATCTATTGAACAGACAACAATATTTATGGTCAGTAAAAGAATCAAAAACTGAAACCACCAGGAATGGTACATGTCAAAGATGCCAAGGAGATTAAAAAGCTTGTAAACAGATTCTCCGTAGTCACGAAAATATGCCGTGGGATTTTCGTTCTGAGGAATAACCGTTCCGACAATCGAGGTGACTGCTAATGACAATAACAGCACTACGGTCAGTTTTACAGATACGAAAAATTTCCAAAACCTGTTCGAATATCTCAGAACATACCTCCGTTGTTCCACAACTCCATTATGAAACTTTTTAAAAACGTTCCTCTTTAATGAAATTTTATTCCCGGGTTCATCTTGCCGGCAGCGAACTTCGAAAACCCAATATCATCCGCAAAATGAATTTTTAAGAGTCTATCAAAATTGACTAAAAACAATCAAACAAAATGATCTTATTATTATCAAAATGTTTATAACAAAAAAAATGCCCTTATGAAAAAGGGCTAAAATGTCATCTTTACAAATGCAATCAATTCTTTTTCACTGCAACTTCAAGCTTTTTAGTCCAGTTGAAATCGTCAATTTCTTCCAGCTCTCCAAAAATCAGGTGGTGGGGGGCCAGGCTCACATCGATATCCTGGTAGCCCGGGTCATAAAGAAAAGAATAGAGTTTTATTCCTACATAGGGGTCAAAGTCGAATTTTTTTTCCATTTCTTTCATTATGTTACAGAAAATATTTTTAAGCCTTATATTTTTTCCCGGGACCCAATCCTTCATATGACATAAGGTAGAGACCTGCTTCCCTGGCAATATTCGGGTTGCCGGTTTTTTTAATCAGAATTTGTTGAAAGCAATCCGTTTGATCCTGTGTAAACCAATGGGCCGGATCCTCTACCTCATATTTGGTCATTCCCGAATAATTTATAATAGAATCTATATCTAAATCAGGATAAGTCTTTTTTATAAAAGCTAAATATGTTTTTGTTATTCCACTGTTGTATGGAGGTGTTGTTTCGGGCAATTGCCAGATTCCTTTTTTGGCTTTGATTCTCGGTGATTATCTATCCAATTTCCAGAAATCGTGGTCTTTATACCTTTGCATTTGATTGGGTTTGGAAGTTGGAGATAAAAATTTCTATTCGAAGATTACAAAAGAGAGGGGTTTATGTCAAGGAAGGACTGGACAGTGCCGGTAGGGCGCAGATCTGAAAATCACACCTCAACCTTTATCAGACTATTTGTTTTTGTCGAGTGGAAAGACTCTGGAACCGAAAAAGTCCTCAAAAGGGGAAAACTTTATGAATAAAATAAACAACTGGAAAAAACGCGAGTCGATTTTTCTTTAAAACCGTTCGATGAGTTTGTTAATCAGGTAAGTACTCTCCCGCATGGCCTGTTCACTAAACGTCCCGAACCAGTCTGTAATTTTTTTAAATTCGGTCCGAAACATTTCTTTGTCACCCGTTTCAACCATGTCAAGATTGTTTGCAAGAGAAGAAAGATACTCTTTCAGGAGAGCAAGCCGTTTGGGGGATGCGAATATGATTTCAGAGTAAAGTGAGGGGTCTTGTGCAAAAAGCCTTCCCACCATCCCAAGTTCCAGACGGTAAATGGGACTGGAAAATTCCAAAGTTCGGGACAAATCAATCTGTTTGTGACACAGAAATTGACCGAATGAAAACGTTGCGAAATGTCGAACTGTTTGAACGATTGACATGATTTCATCATGCTCCTGTGCGGTTACTTGCAGGATAATAGTGCCCCAGGCGCTGAATTGATCAATAAGCCATCGGCATGAGGGCAGATTTCTGCCGGGGGTCACGACGACGATCTGCTTGTCCATGGTTGGGGTGGTCGGACCGAAAAGAGGGTGCAGACCCATCACCGGGCCCTGGAAAGCGTCGAGCATGGCATTTAGAGGTTGCTCTTTAATACTGGTGATATCTGCAAGAACACAATCGAAGGGCAGGTGAGGACCCAGTTTTCCGGCCACCTCGGCAGTTACTTCAATGGGGACACTGATAATTGCGAGCCCAATCCCGTGGCAGAGTTTGTCGACATTCACCCAATCATTCCGGTCAAGAATACGCACCCTGTAGCCGGAATCGGCAAACCATTTAGAAAAATATTGCCCCATAGCCCCCATGCCGCCAACCATAAGAACGGTTGCACCGTTGCGGACGCCTTTTTTTGAGAGACGAGCGGCTTGATCTACCCGTGACTGGCGGAGAATACGACGGTAAAGTTCTTCGATATAATCAGAATCCAGTCCCGCCTGGGCTCCCTGATTGCGGAGCTGAGAAATCAGATTTTCTTCCCGGGCCGGATGATAGACAGGGAGGTTATGGGCTTTTTTGAGATTAACAACACGTTCGACTTCTGCCCGGCGTTTTGCAAGAAGGGAGACGATATTCTGGTCAATGGCATCGAGTTGTCTCCTTAAGCTTTCAAGTTCCTGCTCAACCTTATCGCTGACAGGATTTACGATTCGGGATGAGGACGGCTGTTCTGGATTATCAGTTTCCATGATTCCGGCCATATATCATTTTCCTAAGGTGTTTGGCAAGTAAAGGATGCATCTTATGCTTGCCTTTGTTATTAAATGAGGGTAAACACGAGAAGATAACGAACTTAGGGGCTTCGCTCCATAAGCGTTAAGTTTTTTTGCGCTTGAAGGACCGCAGGTGGTTTGCAAAAAAAAGAACGTCCAACATCAAATGGTAAATAAAAAACTAATATTGAACAGCGAATGCTGATTCAGGAAAAAGATAAAGAAACAGAAAAATTAATTAAGATATTTGTTACGAGTGTCAAAACGGCCTCCGGTCCATAGGGGCCTGCGCCCCGGAGGGCTGAAAAGAAAAAGAAATAGCTGTTGAATATTTGGTATTAGATGTTTGTTTCTCATTCGATGTTAGAATAAATTGCGGAGTGAAGCGACATCATTATTCGATGTTGAACGTTCATCTTTTAATTTTTACAAATCACCGGACTATTGAAACGATTCAGAGAGGTTTATGAAGCTCATTTGCAAAATTGCAGTCATCACGGCAACCCTCTTTTTAGGGTCATGTATACCGAAGACTGTCTATGAAAGGTTTGATCCCGCAGCCCAGCTTTTTTCCAGAGCTGAAAAAATGTTTCAGGAGAAATCCTATGATAACGCGCTGGTTTTATTCAATGAGTACCTTGACCGATTTCCTGACGGACCTATGGGCGATGCAGCGTTAATGAGGACAGGAACAATCCAGGCGGCTCTCGGGAACAATGACAGCGCTCGCAGTATTTATAACAGACTCATCGCCGAATATCCGGAAAGTTATTTCATTCCGGATGCCAGAATTGAAATAATGGTCACTTATTATAACCAGAGAGATTATGAAAAAGTAATCGAGCAGGCAGCCGACTTTCTCAAAGATGCTGTTTCCGAATCCCATATTCTCAGAACATATGTACTGGCAGGTGATGCCTGTTTGGCTTTGGGATGGCCAAAAGATGCGGTTAATTATTATGCAGCAGCATATCCGAAAGCCCAGGATCCGGGAAACAAGGTCATTATATCAAAGCTTAAAGACGCTGTCCGGCAGCTTAGCTCTCAAGATATCGAATTTCTATTAAAAGGCCGGGAAGAGAGGTTCCCGGCAGGTTATCTTAGGGTTCAATTGGGAATTAACAGTGCCGCTGAAGAAAAATATGATGAGGCGTTACGGGTTCTGTCGGAGTTTATCGAAAAGTTTCCGGATCACGAGAATGTGCAACAGGCAGAAAATCTAATAATGGAAATTAATCAAAAGTCAATCTTTAGCCGGTATACCATAGGATGTTTGCTCCCCTTGAGCGGTCCTTATAGTTTTTATGGCAACAAAGCATTAAACGGTGTTGAACTGGCTTTAAATAAATTCAGCTCACAAAACAGTTCTCCTTGTATCAAAGTGATCATAAAAGATACGGAATCTGACCCGGTTAAGACCGTTCGGGCCGTAAAAGAATTGTTTAATGAAAAGGTTGCCGCCATAATTGGTCCCGTTATTATGGCCGAACCGGCCGCTCAGGAGGCACAGGATAACGGGGTGCCCATAATAACATTAACCCAGAAAAGTAATATTCCTTCAATTGGCGACTGGGTGTTTAGAAATTTTCTCACTCCGGTTGCGCAGGTTAAGGCGCTGGTATCTTATGCGGTCAAGGATCTTAATCTTAACCGTTTTGCAATTCTTTATCCCGACGAAAATTATGGGGAAATCTTTATGAATCTTTTCTGGGATGAAGTGATTGCTTTCGGAGGCAGAGTTACGGGGATTGAATCCTACAATTCCGCTCAAACCGATTTTTCCGATGCTATCAAAAAACTGGTGGGGCTCTACTATGAGGTGCCTGAATATCTTAAAATTATTGACCCGGAGGCCGATAACGAAAAAAAAGAGGATGTCCCCATCGGTGATGAGGCGGATACATCACTTGGGGATGCACATGAATATGATGAAAGTTTAATAGAGGAAAAACAGGAAAAAACGCAAGCCATTGTGGATTTTGATGCAATCTTTATTCCCGATGCTCCCAAAAAAGCAGGGCTTATAATTCCACAGCTGGCTTTTTATGATGTTACCGATATCTATCTTTTAGGAACCAATTTGTGGCATTCTGACAGTTTGATCGAGATGGCCCGGCAATATGTACAGTACGCAATTATGCCGGACGGTTTTTTTGCCGAAAGCGCTTCAGAGGAGGTCATGGGTTTTGCCGAAATTTTTCAGAACACTTTCCATCGAAAGCCGGGATTCATCGAAGCAGTAGCATACGATACGGCCATGATACTGTTTCAGACGGTCAGTAGTCCGGATATCCGATTCAGAAGCGACTTAAAAAACAAACTCAAAACGCTTAACGATTTCCGTGGAGTAACCGGACTTACTTCCTTTGATAACAGCGGAGAGGTTCGAAAAAAAATATATCTTCTTCAAATCAAAGGCAAAGAGTTTGTGGAACTGGATCACTAACTGCGCAGCTCATAAGAAAATCCATTGACAAATCCCATTGACAAATAAAGTATCAGTCGTTTTTCAACGATCCCTGACCCGTTGTTCCCAGGACACTCATCCACAATTTTCCTCTGGGATTGATTTGCTTGCGTTTTCCGGCCGAGGCACTCAAGGGAAGATGCACGAAATGGTTGTTCCATCGGCCGATGAGGAGTTTTGTTTTTCCCGCCATGCCTGCATGAACCGCGTCGCGCCCCAAAAAGCTGCAAAAGACATTATCATTGGCGTTTGCACGCAGGCTTCTTATCATGTAGCTGGGATCGATATATTTTAAAGAAACCTCGATATTTTTGAGATTAAAATATGACAATATGGTATTTTTGAGGAAAAGTCCGATATCCTGGAGCTTGATATTGCCGGATTTGTCACGCTCCGTTGTTTGATCGTCAAAAAACTTTTGACCTGCGCCTTCAGCCACTACAATTACGGCATGTCCTCTGTGATGAAGTCGTTTTTCAAGGGAGGCAAGAAAGCCATTCGATCCTTCAAGGTCAAAGTCTACCTCCGGTATGAGCACAAAATTTACATCCTGCTGGGCCAGTGCGGCTGTTGCCGCGATGAAGCCCGAATGTCTGCCCATCAGCTTGATCATGCCGATTCCGTTGGGATATCCCTCCGATTCGTTATGCGCACCCTTGATCGCCTGGGTCGCAACATCAACCGCTGTATGAAAACCAAAAGAGCGGGATACCATGTGAATATCATTGTCAATGGTTTTTGGGATTCCGACGACGCTTATCTTCAGACCTCTTTGGGATATGGCATCCGCTATCTTTGTCGCTGCCATGAGTGTGCCGTCTCCTCCAACCATAAAAAGGATGCCGATGTTCATCCGTTCCAGGCTGTCGACAATCTCATCTATAGGCTGGGGTCCCCGTGAAGATCCTAAGATCGAACCGCCCATTTCGTGTATATTAACGACGGTCTCGGGCTTAAGATCGATGATATCGTGCCCGTATTTAGGGATAAAGCCTTGAAGACCATATCTGAAGCCATAGATATTTCGTACTCCATACCCGTGAAAAAGCTCAAGAACGATTGCCCGAATAATGTCGTTTAACCCGGGGCACAACCCGCCGCAGGTTACCAGTGCACACCGCAGTTTGCTCGGGTCGAAGTAAATTTCACTTCTGGGACCGGCCAGCTCGAAAGAGGGGAAATCTTTTCCTTCTTCGGCCAGTTTAATCATTCTCTTTAAATTGACGTCCACAAGAATCCTGTCGCTATCGTGCACAAAATTCCGATTCAGAGAATCTTTTTCATATCTGCGAATCGGTGATGTTATTTTACAAGGTCCAAGGGTCGATATAGTTGTGTCAATAGAATCGAATTCCATGATATTCTCTTACCTTACGATTTAGTTGCCGTTAAATTTGAAATCACCTTTGCCTAATATATCGTGCAGGTGCAAAATTCCCCGAATCTTTCCTGCGGAACTCGTTATGGGAAGGACCGTGATCTGGTATTTTTCCATCATATTCAGGGCGTCATATGCCGGAGAATCCGGGGACAGGGTTCGGGGCTTTTTTGTCATGACCTGGTCAACGGTGAGTTTGTGAATAGAGGCTCTTTTTGCAATCAGACGCCTCAAGTCGCCGTCGGTGATGATACCGGCAAGGGTGTTGTCGGGTCTGAAGACAAGGGTCGCTCCCAGTCCAAGCCGATTGATTTCCTTGATCGCATCTTCCATGGAGGTGCCTTCAGGAACGCGGGGAATGGATTTGCCGCTTAGCATGAAATCTTTAACTTTGTTCGAAAGCCGATGCCCGAGGGTACCGCCGGGATGAATCTTTTTGAAGTCACTTGAATTGAAATGTTTTTTGTTTATCAAAACCACGGCAAGGGCATCGCCCATGGCAAGAAGTGCGGTGGTGCTTGCAGTGGGAACAAAACCCAACGGGCATGCCTCCTTTTTTACCGCCACATCAATGATGATGTCGCTACGTTTGGCTAATGTAGAATTTTTGTTCCCGGTGAACGCAATGATTGTACATCCTATTTTACGGATACTGGGGATAAGGATATTCAGTTCGTCGGTCTCACCGCTGTTGGAAAGGGCGATGAATATATCATCCGGGCCGACCATGCCGAGATCTCCGTGCATAGCCTCGGCAGGATGTAAAAAAAGTGATTTTGTTCCCGTGCTGTTCAACGTAGCCACGATTTTCCGGCCCACGAGTCCGGATTTACCGATCCCGCTGACAATTAATCTGCCATGGCTCCGGCAGATGATATCCACCATTTTCGGGAAGTTTTCATCAATACGATCTGCCAGTTTCAGAATACCCTGGGCCTCTATTTTGAGAACCTCAACAACCTGTTTTATGACCATATAAAATATATTTCCTTTTATATGAGATTTTGTCAAATACCGTTTCCCTGTCATGGCAAGATGAGCCAAACAAACGGACCTGTGTCAATAACTTGGCAATTTTTAAATAAAAAATCAAGGATTCTTTTTAATGGTCCATGGTAATTCTCAGAGTTGCGAGCATATTTTTGACCATCGATATATAATAAAAAAATGTCAATTTTTATTGACAACCCTTATTCGTCTGATTATATTGCGCCAGTTTTATTAAGACCTGTCTATTTGAGGCCGGGGATTAATGTCTCCCGGCCTTTTTTTGATTTTTTTCCGAAAGGGGGTGATTCCAATGGTTTGTAAAACGGTTAGAAAAGGTTTTGAATGCCCTTTTATGACTGCAAAGGGGTGTACTTACAATGGCGGAATTTGTCACGAGATTGTGGAGCAGTGTAACGGCTGCAATCGGAGCATTGAATATGCTTCCAGATGGTATTGTTCGGCATGCCCTGATCCTTCTCTGAAATGGAAAGCCGGAGAATGCAATTTTGCTTCACATGTCACAAAGGCTGCGACAGAAACAAAGGCCAAGATTAATCCGCTCAAAGCATCCAAGAGAGGAAACAAGTAATGTTGCTTTCGATCGACCCATAAGCCCCGCCTTGTTAAAAAGGCGGGGTTTTCCATCAATCCTCCATTCCGCCATAGGGCCGGCACTTATTCATCTTCCCGATTTTTCAAGTTATTTTCCCTTGACATTCTTTGTGTCAACACGGTAAATTTTAAATGGGTTTCTATGATCACTATAAAAAAATCCAAGATACCCCTTGTGGTGGGGGCATGTTCGAGTTAGTTTATTCAGGTTAAAGGAGGAAAATCCGTGAATCCTATTGCTCAAGACCTCAACCGGATTATCGAGAAAGGTAATCCCCATATCATGGAAATGCTGTCTGAGATGGGCAAAAACCTTTTTTTTCCTAAAGGCATTTTAAGCCAGAGTGCCGAGGCCAGGGAAAAGGCCCATAAGTTAAATGCAACCATCGGCATTGCCACGGAGTGCGGGGGAACCATGCATTTTTCTTCGGTAATGGGTTCCATTGACAGTATTCGACCCAAAGAGTCGCTGACTTATGCACCCTCCTTTGGCATTGCGAGTTTAAGAAAGGTCTGGCAGGACTCTCTTTTTAAAAAAAATCCTTCCCTTGAAGGTAAAACCATCAGTTTGCCCATCGTTACTTGTGGCATTACTCACGCGATTAGCATGTTTGCGGATATCTGGATAGATCCTGATGATGTGGTGATTTTGCCTGACAAGATGTGGGGCAACTATAACATGATTCTGAATGTCAGAAAAAAAGCAAAAATAAGCCAGTATGATTTGTTTTCGGAACGTCATGGATTTAATCTTGAAAGTTTTGAGGAAAAGATACGGATTGAGTCGGAGAAACATGATAAGCTTACGGTTTTGCTGAATTTTCCCAATAATCCTACGGGGTATTCGATAACCGTCGAAGAGGGGAACCGCATTATAGAAATCCTTGCCCGGATTGCCGACACGGGTAAAAATATTATCGCTGTTATGGATGACGCCTATTTCGGACTTTTTTATGAGGAACAGACTCTGAAAGAATCTCTTTTTGCGAATCTTTGCAACCGGCACCCCAGGCTTTTGGCGATTAAGCTTGATGGTGCCACCAAAGAGAACTATGTCTGGGGGCTACGGGTGGGTTTTATAACCTACGGATGTAAAATTGAAGGTGATTCTATGGCCGTATATGATGCGTTGGAACGGAAAACTGCAGGAAGCATCAGGGGGTCTATTTCCAATGCTTCCCACCTGGGACAGACCATTGTCCTGAAGTCCATGCAGAGTGCAAACTTTACTAAAGAAAAAGAAGAAAAATTCAAGGTGCTGAAAAACAGAGCCGGACGGATTAAAGAAGTGCTTTCGGATCCCGGATATAAAGACGCCTGGGATGTTTACCCGTTTAATTCCGGTTATTTTATGTGTATCAGGTTAAAATCGGTGGATGCCGAAACGCTCAGGTGCCATCTTCTTGAAAAATACGGCGTAGGTCTTATATCCATGGGAGAAAGGGATTTGAGGATCGCTTTTTCTTGCCTGGAGGAAAGTGATATCCTTGACCTGTTCAATATGATTTTGCAGGGTGTAGAAGATCTAAAAGATCTTGCAACATAACAGGTTGGCATTAAAAACTATATAATTTCAATACAAAGCTTGCAGAATTTAACAGCTGATACTTGTTGCGGGTGTCAGAACGGTTTGATATTCTTTATTAATGGTTGAAACAACGGGGCAGGCTACCCTGTGGCAGTATTAAATCGTTTTCAAAAAATCATGCAATTCATTACCGGCAAAGAGCGGTCCGTCAATATCGCCCGTGCCGGTAAATGGACTTTTTATTTTGTATTAATCGGGCTTATCGCCGGCCTTGGATCCATCGTTTTTCATTACCTGTGCCAGCTGGGTCTGCATTATTTTATGGATTTAATGGCCGGCTACCGTCCCCCTTCTCCTGCCGGTGAACATCGTCTTCTTCACCCCACAAGCACGCCGTTTAACCGGATGACACTTCTTTTTCTTCCTGTGCTCGGCGGTCTGTTGAGCGGATGGCTGGTTTATACCTATGCCCCGGAAGCCGAAGGTCATGGAACAGATGCGGCGATTGATGCCTATCATAGAAAAGGAGGCTTCATACGCGGAAGGGTTCCGATTATTAAAACCGTAGCATCTGTTCTGACCCTTACCACGGGTGGGTCAGGGGGAAGAGAAGGTCCCATTGCTCAAATCGGAGCAGGCTTCGGTTCATTTCTGGCAACGACCTTAAAACTATCAGACCGGGAACGCAGGATAATGATGGCTGCGGGAATCGGTGCCGGAGTGGGGAGTATCTTCAGGGCTCCTCTGGCTGGCGCGCTTTTTGCTGCCGAGGTGCTCTACCGAGACCCCGAGTTTGAATCGGAGGTCATTATTCCTGCCGGTATTTCCTCGGTGGTGGCCTATTGCCTGTTTTGCCTGGTGTTCGGCTGGGGGTCTTTGTTCGAGTCCCCTGATTTTTTATTTCGCAATCCCCTGGAGTTAGGACCCTACCTCGTGCTTTCCTTAGTTCTTGTCGGCACGGGCATTCTTTACATCAAATCATTTTACGGTCTTATCGGTATTTTCAAATCTATCAAAATCCCAAATCACTTAAAGCCGGCTGTGGGCGGCTTATGTACCGGTATTATCGGCTTTTTTTTGCCTCAAACTCTGGCTTTCGGATATGGATTTGCTCAGAAAGCGCTTTACAATGAGCTTACCATACCTTTTTTATTTTTTCTTGCCATTGGAAAAATAATGACCACATCATTTTCCATCGGATCCGGGGGCAGCGGCGGGGTATTTGGCCCTTCAATCGTCATCGGTGGTGCAATGGGCGGTGTGGTGGGAAAAATTTTTCACCAGATCATGCCCGGAGTTGTTACTGAACCCGGAGCCTTTGTAGTGGTGGGTATGGCAGGCTTTTTTACGGCGGTGTCAAACACTCCGATTTCTACCATCATATTCGTCAGTGAAATGACCAATTCCTATCATCTGCTTCTGCCCTGCCTTCTGGTTTGTTCCGTATCTTATCTTGCGTCACGGAAATGGACAATTTATAAAAGACAGGTTAAAAGCAAAATCGACTCTCCTGCCCACGCAGGGGATTTTTTTGTGGACATTTTACAGGCGATCAAAGTCAAGAATCTAATGCACCTCGTTAAAAAAGTGGAAGTCATTCCCCGGGACATGACCTTTCGTGATTTCAGGAAGTTTTTTTCAGAAACAAAACAGCACTATTTTCCGGTTGTGGATCAGTATGACAGACTGGTGGGAATATTTTCCAGTACAGATATCAGAAGTGTACTTTTTTCAAGGGGAATCGGTCAGCTTGTGGTGATGAATGATATTGCCACGTTTGACATTATATTAACGACGCCTTCCGAGGATTTGAATGCGGTCCTGCAGAAATTTACCATTAAAAATATTGACAGCCTGCCGGTTGTAAAAGATGATGACCATGGTATTCTGGTGGGGATGCTGAACCGGCGAGAGGTCATCTCTTATTACAACGAGCAGGTCCAGAAGATGAAAAACAGAACTTAACTATCCATGAACTCGCAGAAGATCAAATTCATCAAGTACCTGGTATGTAATATATTGTGTTCGATATGAAATACATCTATTACCGGATTAATGAGTGCAGAACGTTCAGCACTTCATCCGGATGGATGGCATTCATACACCTGTGGTCGCATACTTTTGTTTTATCAGATATGCGATGACATGGCGAGCAATCATAAGGATGATAAATAATCTTTACCGGGTTTATTCCCCGCGGCCCCCACACTATTGGATCAGACGGTCCGAACAGGGCGATAACCGGGCATCCGGATGCTGCAGCCAGATGGGTTATGCCCCCGTCATTGCCTATGAACGCCGCACAATACCGCAGAATTTTAGATATTTCAAGGAGCGTTAGTCCCTTTAGCAGCGTATCTTCCGTTGGAACTTCAATATCCGCTTCCGCGGGGCCGCAAATCCAAAAGACGCTGAAGCTTTCATTACGCAATCGTTTTGCCACAGCCAGAAAACGTTCAAATGGCCAGTTCTTTATTTTGCTCCCGCTGCCCGGGTGGAGGGCGATCCCAATACCCTTTCTTTGTATGCTTTGCAGAATGGCAGACAGTGGATTTCCGGGTTCTCCCTCGGGCAGAGAGAGAGTTGGGACCCGCTGGCTTAACTCAAAGGGCATGCTTCCAATTGCCGAAAGGTGATAATCGACTATGGGAATTCGCTTTTCCGGGAAAGGAGGCTGTGCGACTATCTTAGCGGTTGAAAAAGCGCGGGTATTTTCGATCAGCGGAGAATCCGGAACCGCAAAGAGAATTATCAAATCATACGGCGCGAAAAAACCGCGAAGCAATTTTTGATCTGAATTCTCTTGAAAAAGAAATAAATTCATGGCGCTGCCCGCGTCTTCTATATGATCAATGTATCCCGCCTGCATGGCAAGCGAAGCGAAGGACGGCTTTCCGAGCAGGGTAATGGAAGCCGCATGTATTGTTTTATAGTATGCAACAACCGGCAGAATTGTTAGAAAATCGCCCAGGCCACCGTAATGAGAGACGAGGATTTTCATGGATTTTGTGAGATTATAATATGGTAATCATTAATAGTTGACCTGCATCAGGAATAACCCGTGTGCCGGCGCTGTCACACCCGCAAGGTTGCGATCTTTTGACAACAGTATATTGTTAAAGTCATCGGGTGTGATCTTGCCCAGTCCTACATCCAAAAGTGTTCCGACAATGTTTCGCACCATAAACCTCAAGAAGCCGTTTCCTTGTATTTTAAAAACAAGATATCCATTATCCATTTTTTCAAGATCCGCATGAATAACAGATCGGATGGTGTTGGCTCTGGGGCTCCCTGTGCCTTCAAACGCTTTAAAGTCGTGGGTTCCGATGATATAACGCAGGGAGCCGGCCATGGCATCCAGCTCGAGTTTTTTCGGGATGTGCCAGGCATATTGCCTGAAGATGGCAGCGGGGAGATGACGATTTAATATTCTGTAATGATAAGATTTGCTTGTAACATCATAGCGGGCATGAAATTTCATCGAGACTTGTGTGCACATCGTGATGACAATATCTTCGGGCAGAAGACTGTTGAGGCCTTTTTGAAAAACACCGGAATCCAATGATGTGTTGCAAGAAAAATTTGCGACCTGGCCAAAGGCATGCACACCGGCATCTGTTCGACCGGATCCTGTGAGAGTTATCCGGTCTCCCGTCATGGTCATCAGAGCTTTTTCAATTTCGCTCTGAATGGTTCGATCATTTGTCTGACGCTGCCAGCCGTGATAGGCCGTACCGTCGTATTCGATGGTAATTTTAAAGTTCTGTAGCATGTAGAAATGCAGATTGACAATATTTGACTATTCTGTCAAATGAAATCCTTACGTGAGGAATATGTTAAAATGAATTTTCTTAAAGGAAACGTATAGACATGAGCGTTATAATGTGTTCCGGATTTAAGGCCGCCGGGGTTGCATCGGGCCTTAAAAAAAAAGGTCAAAAAGATCTTGGGCTTATCTATTCACAGGTACCGGCAACCGTTGCCGGTCTGTTTACCAAAAACCGGGTAAAGGCGGCGCCGGTTCTTCTTGACATGGAATTGATAAAATCGGGTGCTTGCCAGGCGGTTATTGTCAACAGCGGTAATGCCAATTGCTGTACCGGCGAACAGGGGATGCGCGATGCCAGAACCATGACCCGTCTCGCAGCATCTGAACTCGGAATTTCAAATGACCTGGTATTTGTGGCTTCAACCGGTGTTATCGGTGAGCCCCTGCCCATTGAAAAGATTAAAACAGCGGTTCCCAATCTTGTGGAATCCCTTCGGCCCGAAGGAATTGTCGACCTGGCCTGGTCGATAATGACAACAGACACCGTTCCTAAAACAGCCTCTTCACAGGGAGTTGTGGAAGGAACGGTTTTTACCGTTACCGGTGTTGCCAAAGGCGCAGGAATGATCCGTCCGGATATGGCCACAATGCTTTGCTTTATCTGTACCGACATTGGAACATCGCCGGAAATTTTAAAAGAGACATTGGTTAAAGCTGCAGACCGTTCTTTTAACCGGATAACCATTGACGGGGATACCAGCACCAACGATACGGTCATGGTCATGGCAAACGGGCTGTCCGGAGCCGTTATTCAAAACGCAGTCCATAAAAATATTTTTCAAAAAGTTTTGGATCAAATCTTACTGAACCTGGCCAAACAGCTGGTCAGAGATGGGGAAGGGGTGACAAAGCTGGTTGAAATTATGGTCCGGGGGGCGGTGTCGGACTCTGATGCCCGAAACGTTGCAGGCACGGTTGCTCATTCTCCTCTGGTAAAGACTTCATTTTTCGGAGAGGATGCCAACTGGGGACGTATTGTGGGCGCTGTGGGAAGGGCGGATGCTAAAATAGACCCAAATAAGATAGATGTTTATTTTGATGATATTCAAATGGTGAAAGGCGGCATGGGATGCGGAAAGGCCGCCGAGACTGAGGCCACAAAGATTCTTTGCAAACCGGAATTCGTCGTAACCATTGATTTAAACATGGGCCGGGGCTCTGACTTTATGTATACCTGCGATTTTTCCGTGGACTATGTAAAAATCAATGCGGATTACAGATCTTAGCTGAGCGCAAATTGTGACCGGTGTGGGTACAGCTTATGACGATGATACGTTTGCAAAAATTTCTTTCCGAAGCCGGCATCTGTTCCAGAAGAAAAGGAGAAGTATATATCCGGGAAGGGCGTATCAGGGTAAACAGCAGAATTGTTACCGAGCTGGGTACAAAGATAGATGCTGAGAAAGACAGGGTGGAATTCGATGGAAAGGGTGTATCGCTAAAAAGTGAACCCGTATATATAGTTCTCAATAAACCCAAAGGATATGTTACCAGCTGCAGCCATCCGGGGGAAAAGATCGTGCTGGATCTTATAGACATATCCGAGCGTGTCTATCCCATAGGACGGCTTGACAAGGACTCAAGCGGACTTTTGATTTTAACCAATGACGGCAGTCTCCATCACAGACTTTCACATCCTTCCTTTGATCATGAAAAAGAATATGAGGTTACCGTTTCAAGGCACATAACCGATGGCTCCCTCCGGAGCATTGCCCAAGGCTTACCCATGATGGGAAGCAAAACCAGACCCGCAGAGATCCGGAGAATTTCTTCCAGGCGTTTTCATATCATACTTAAAGAGGGTAGAAACAGGCAGATACGACGCATGGTCAGAAAAGTGGGGAACCGTGTGACAGAGTTGCGGCGGATAAGGGTTTCAAAAATTAAACTGGGAAGCCTGGCCGAAGGCACATGGCGCAATTTGACGGAAAGAGAAAAAAAAGAACTTTTAACCCATCTAACTTCCCGCAAAGAATTATTGACATCCACATGCGAATAGGATAAGGGGAATACTATAATATTCGGTCTGGAGGTAATGTTTTTTACTAAGAAATTCATCGGCAAGGACATAGAATGATTAAATTGGGGTGGACGTCCGTGGAGATGAGAGCAATGTCGGAAGATGATATTTTTTCATCGAGACTAAAGCTTCTTATTATCATGGCCAAGGCCTATTTAAGAGATTGCCCTCTGGGAAATTACCGGAAAAAAGCCACCATGGAAAATGCAAACCATGTTTTCTATCATTTCCTCCATATCGTCAGCGAATCCTCCATTTTAAAGGACAATGGTATTGAGATCCCGGCAGATAGTGTTTTCAGGGGAAAGACCTCGGAAGAGCATCTGTTTCATCAGCGGGTTCAGCTGCTGGCCGTAATGGCCAAAGCCCTGGCCGAGGACCGTCTCAGGGGTCATTTCAGAGAAAAGGCTCTTGCCGACAACTTGAACAAGATCTGTGAGACGCTTATATTCAAATTCCAAATTCGAGATGTAAATTTTCTGAAAGTAGCGTGAACCCAGTCAATATACCAAACGTAAAGATCGCTGTTGTTGATAATGATCTGCTGGTCCGAGATTTTATTGTCACAGTTTTGATGTATTGTGTGAACAGAGATGTTTTATCTTTTGATAACGGTTTGGCCGCTTGGAGATATATAGAGGGCAATGAAAGTCCGGACATGATGATTTCAGAGATTGACGTTACCGGGTTGGACGGATTTGAACTTATGGCTAAATTCAAGGAGAAAAGTCCGGGCAAGAAATTCCTTCTGATGTCCGATAATCCTGCCAATGAAGAACTCGCCAGAAATTCCGGAGCTGATGCCTTTCTTGCTAAACCTGTCGGTGTGAATGATCTCTTTAATGTGGTGCAAAATTTTGTCGTAAGAGATTAACGGGCAACATGGCTTTGGCTATTTCCCGACAAATTCACCAAATTTAAATTGCCCAACCATTTTCTTGCCGCGGGGAAAGGAGAAAAACAAATTATTAATAATAAGGCTGCTCCTAAGACTCTCATCTTTTTAATCCTCCTTTTTTATTCTATATTTTCTAAGTGGGTATAATTACAATCACAACTCTTCTGTTCATGGCATCATTTGAAGATATAGGTTGTGACTCACCCGATCCCACGGTTTGTATTCTTGTGGGATCCACCCCTCTTTGCGTCAGAGCGCTCTTAACTGCCAGTGACCGCTTTTCGGACAAAGTTTGATTATATGCTTCGGAACTTTTTGAATCGGTATGGGCTTCGACTCTGATGGTTGTCTGTGGATATCTGTTTAATACATCGGCAACCCTGCCGATTTCCGTATATGCTCCCGGCTTTAAGGTTGAAGAGTCAAGGTTGAACAAATATTCGGAACGGAAAGTGGCCGTCAAAACATCATGGGTTCTCTGGATGCTGGCAGCTTCACTCGCAGCCATTGCAGTTTTCAACTCTTGCTCCTGCCGGTCCATATATACACCGATTTGATGACCGGCGAGACCCCCAGCAGCGGTGCCGATTGCCGCTCCGAGAAGAGTGGATTCCGTATGCCCGCCAATAACTTGGCCGAGAACCGCACCGTTTGCAGCGCCAATTGAAGCGCCTGTTTTCGCACCTTTTTCCTTTTGTGTTGTGCCGACACATGAAAAAAGAGATATGGTCAGTATCAGACTCGCAATGATTGCAATTGTTTTTTTCATTATTTGCCCCTTTAATTTAATGAATCGTAAATTCTACAACATCTTGAGAATATAAGTTTATTAATGGCAACCTGTTTATGCCATCAGAATGGAAGAATGGAATATTGGAATGCTGGCCCCGGTGAAATAGAAAAAAGTTTCACTGGGTAAAAATATTGGGGATAGAGGTGGAAATAAACCATTTTAATTTTAAGAAATTCCTTAAAACCCATTACTCCATTACTCCATTACTCCATTATTCCACTATTCCCTCCGGGGCGTAGGCCCCACGGGCCGGAGGCCAATTGTGAGCGAAGCGAACTAACTTGTAATTAAAGACGTTTTAAGATAAAATCGACGCGATCGTCGACAGACAACAAGGGAACAGTAATAATTGCATATCCCAGCATTTGATAACTTTCCTTCAAGATACCATTGAGCTTGGCTGCGATCTTATCATTTTCTGAGCGAACGTCATCTTTTTCAAACCGCAATCTTTCAAATAAAAAAATTTTTTTATACCGGGTTTGCTTGCTCTTTCTAATGGGTTCATCCGGAGATAATCCTTCCAGAATATAATATCCAATACTGTCAGGAATCGCACGATCCAGGAAAACCGGTTCGTCTTTGGGAAGAGATGTTTCAATTTCAAGCTTTTTATACAAAATATGGCGCTCAAACGACAGGATATCCGCTTTAATTTGCCCGATATTTTTGCCCTTTTTTAATTCTTCATCGATATAATTCCGGGCAACTTCATGAACAACCGGATAACCCAGTTGTTCAAGCGCGCGTATAACTGTAGTTTTCCCGGAACTTGGCGCTCCGGTTATGACATACCAGTTTGTTTCCTGCATGAGACGCTCCATAGAAAAAGAGTGGGCTTGTCGAATTTATCGAGGACTTGCGAATTTTTTAATTAAAACTGCAACGACATAGATCATCAATGCCCATAACAGGCTATTGATAAACAGCGGTACGATAACAAGATTTCCGGGGAAAAACTGCCTTGGATAAAATGCCATTGTAATGACCGGAAAATAAAGCACCTTAGACATCCACATGAACAAACGACCCATCACAGTCATCTGAGGGTTGTGTACATTGGCAGTGACAACGGATAACGTTATCGTTGAAATAATTTTAGTAACAGTACAATGAACCACAGCTATGACAAGGATTGTAACATATTTTCTCATAAATGTAATTTCGGAGAGATCTGTTATTTTTTATAAAAAAAAATTACATATAGAAGATAACCGGATATTACAAGAAGGCATGTATCCCGTAAAACAGTCAAGACGTTCATTGAGCTTTCGACAGCAGTGATAGAAAAGCACCCGCAGTTAATGTTCAGCCCGCGTGCCATGTTAAACAGCAGGGCGACGATAAAAGTTATTAAAAGAAGGTTGCACAGGATAACGGTTCCGGGCATCCAGAAATTGATCATAAGAAAAATTCCCAGAACAAGTTCCAGGCACGGCAGGACAATTGCCGTTAGATTTATAAGTTCGTCCGGCAGGATCTGATAATTATAGACTGCCTCAGCAAATGCGGCCGGGTGCAGGATTTTGTCGAAACTGGCATAAACAAAGACCCCGCCTAATATGAGCCTGGTATACAGTGCTATTATCCGATGTGGACTCAAGTTTTTTTTTTCTATTGTCAAATTTCACACCTGTAAAATTGATGAAGTCGTAAAAAGTCAGGACACGGTATTTCCTGTTTCCACAGGAAGGTGGCCATTGGTCCATTCGGCCCAGCCGTCCAGCAGCACCCGGACATTATTAAACCCCATATCCATCAAAAACAATGCCAGGTCCCAGCTCAGTTCACAGTTTATCCCGTCACAATAGGTAATGATCAATGTATCCGGCGAAATATCTTTTGTAACCTCAATAAACCGTTGGTCGACATCATGCCAGGACAGACTGCGGGCACCCAGAATGTGTCCTTTTACATATTCATCCATAGAACGGGCATCTATGAAGAGCGCTGACTTTTCCATAAATAATTTTTCAGCTTCTTCAAAAGAAATATCCAGGCGATCACCGTCAGGGGGTGTGAGTCTGGATTTAACAGACCAATCTCCCATGAGCGGCAACGGGTCAGGTCGAAGCTGATTGATTGAAAGCGCCAGTAAAATTGACAAAACCAGCAGGGCACCGCCCTGCCAGACCGCTTGAAAATATATCACGTTATCCGTTTTTACGGTATTCTTATAAACAGATCCGGATTTTACCATAGCTCTTTTTCGAACCTTCAATCCAATGTACACAGGGATGATGAATCAAAAATTTTTATCACAATCAAGAAAAATGCCAAGAATATTAAAGAAAACAGTATACTGTGATTAAACCTCAAATTGCTTTGAAGTGTCGGATTCCGGGTCAAGATAAGTAATTGTTACCTGGTAATCATTTAAATCAATTGTGGCGGTTGTTTGATAATTGTTCTGCTTCCAGGTCATCACCATCTGATTTTCGGGGGAATCTTCGATACGAAATTCACCGTCGAAAGCCCGATACGAATTTCTAAATTTCATAAGACGAAGCAAACGCCGGACCACCGGCTTTTTAAAAGCCTCATGAATTTCTTCCAAAGTATAATTGTGTCGATTGATGTTTCGTCCCAGCTGTGTTTTTTTCAACAGTTCGATATCGTTTTCACCTGCCAGAAGACCGACATAATACACTTGCGGTATACCCGGAGTGAAAAACTGTATGGTTCGTGCTGCGATATATGAATCATCATTGCACTCCAGGGCCGAATAATAGGTACAGTTCACCTGGTAAATATCCAGATTTTGATAATCCGGTCCGGAGTAAATTTTTTTTAGATTAGATCCTTTTTCATACAAGCCTTCTATTGTACGTTCGATTTCGTCCTGACTGAGCAGATCAGCAACGTCTGCAACGCCGATACCGTCATGGGTGTCTAAAGTGGTGAACTGTTTTCGGGGGCAGATGTTAAGCCAGTTAACCAACCTCCGATTACTGTGGTGGAAGAGCGTGTGCAACACCAGCATAGGAAGGCAAAAGTCATATACCCAATACCCTCTTTCGGAGAGTTTAAGCTGATAGGAATAGTGTTCGTGAATTTCGGGCAGAATGTCTTTATTGAATGCTGAAACGAAATCGTTCAACCATTCCAGAAGTTCCCAAACCTCCGGTTCTAAAAAGAAGCAGTTGGTCCCGATTTTGATGGTGGTATATGCGAAGGCATCCATCCGTATGACTTTAGCATTGCTGCGTGCCAGACGTATCAAAAAATTTCGAAAAATTTCCCTGGTTTTGGGAGATTGCAGGTCCAGGTCGATTTGCTCGTAATCGAAGGTGCACCATATTTTTTCTCTGGACCCGTCGGCACGCTCGATAACCGTGTAAGGTGGACGGGGTTTCCGGGTATAGACTTTGGCCAGATCCTCATCACTGATTTCGCCGTCCGCCATAAGCCTGTTGAAACTCAAAAACATATCCGCATACTCGGAAGCCTCTCCATTTTCCAAATAGTCCTGAAAAAAAAGAGATTGTCTGGAAATGTGGTTAACCATGAAATCGATCATCAAATCAAAATCTTTTCCGATTTTGTCCACGTCATCCCATGTTCCGAAATTCGGGTCTACGTCAGTATAGGTCAATGGCGCGAACCCCCTGTCGGACGATGAGGGATAAAAAGGCAGTATATGAACGCCGCCGATGGCATCTATCAAATATTTCCTGAGGACATAGTGAAGCTCCATTAGATTCTTGCCCAAACTGTCCGGGTACGTTATCAACTGAACCTGGTTTTGAACGGTCATTGTGCTTAACCTCTTGCCTTTTCGATAAATCGATATTTTTCAATCCCTTCGAGAATTCCGCCGGCGTATTCGCTTTCGGCAAAATAAACATTTCTGGCGCCTTTTAATTTTTCGAGCTCTTTTCTGTAGTTGCCTACCACGACGGCCAGAGGCTCTCCACGAAGCATTTCTTCATCGTTTCCGGAATCCCCGCAAACCAGAAAGTTCCCCAGAGGGATTTCCCACTTGTAACTCAAATACCGGATAGCCTTCCCTTTGGAAGCCCGGTATGGAAGAATATCCAGATACTTCTCACCGGAATAGATGAGGCAGTAGCGGCATTTGTTTTTGGACAACAGGTCGTGCATCATCGTCACCCGATTTTTACCGGGGTCCATGTAATAGCTTATTTTGAATGGACTCTGGTTCGATTCCTCCTGGTATTTCAGAAAATCGAAACGCTGGAGAAGCGTGACGATTTTTTTCCGGTCCCACTGGTTCGATATGTGAGTCTCCCATCCCTGTCCATACTGTAATGCCTTGCCATAATAGATTTCCGTGCCCACCGATGAAATGATCACGTCGGGATGATGCACGCCGTGTTCATTCAGAAAATCAACGGCGGATGTTACATCACGGCCGGTGGCGACGCCAAAGCCGATAGACATTTGATGTTCTTTGAGCAATTCGATCAGATTTTGAAGATGGTCATTGTTTCCGCCGATCAGCGTGTAATCAATATCGGTGATTAAAAAATAGTAGAGCCTGGCCAGTCGCTTTCCGATCGAATCCGAGGGAACGGCGGCCTGCATTTCCGAGGTTTTTTGTGCTGCTGCGAGCTGTTTTACTTCCTCGGTATATTTTTGAGCATGGTGTTCCCAGCTGTAGTGCTCACGAACCTTCATGATACCGTTTTTCGAATATCGATTCCACTTTTCGTTATCGGTAAGAATTTGTTTGATACTGGAGGCAATTTTTCGCGTATCTCTCGGATCTACCAGGATGCCGTTTTGACAGTTGACGATAATGTCCCGGGGTCCGCCGTCCTGCGTGCTAACGACAGGAAGGCCGGTGGCGGACGCCTCCAAAAGGGTCAGTCCAAAAGGCTCCGTCCATGCCGGATTAACAAACACACCTCTTTTGCTTGCAGCCACACGATACAGCTCCGGAACTTCATATTCGAAATCGTGTTTTTTGGGAATCGCCATTTTGCCGTATAGATCATATTTGTCCATGAGCAGCAGCATATGGGTCAGTACATCCCTCTCATTATCTTCCATTGTCTCGATATCTTTCCGAATCCCCGCAAAAACTGCCAGATTGGCTATGGTTTGAAGTTCTCGGTCTTCGCCGTAAGCTTTGACAAGGCCGGAAATGTTTTTACGTTCGTCCGGTCGAGATAACGCCAGGATCAGCGGTTTGTCGGGTTGGATAAAAAAACGGTTCAACTCTTGTAAAATAGAGGCATGAGCATACATCTCCGCTTCGGACTTCTCACTATCAGGCAGAATATCGTGATAATAGGGATAAAATTTGTCGAGATTAAGTCCCGGAGGTATAACCTGAAAATCAGGCAAATTGCCGTTTTGATACTTGCCATACTGGTCATTAACTTCCTGGGTCGTGCTTGCGACAATCAGATCCGCATATTTCAGCAGCTCTTCTTCAACAGCAATCCGGTGGTCGATTTTGTATTTTTTGTTGACCTCCGCTTCTTTCGAACCTTCGTTCAGAAGCTTTTGTTTTTTTGCCCTGCCCAGAGAATGACCGGTAAACACAAAGGGTATTCCGAAAATGCGTGACAGATGCATGGCCACATACCCGGCATCCGGATAATGACCGTGTACAACATCCGGAATGACATTTTCGCGTTTAATGAATTTAATGGTCTTATCAATATATTCGTCCAGGTGAGGCCATAAAAGTTCCTTGCGGAAGTACTTGCGACCGCCGCACTGAATTCGAACAATCCGGAATTTCTTATTTACTTTTTCAATAGGTTGGGCGTAGTCTTTGGAAACCGTTTTGTCCACAATCAGACGGGTGAAAAGATCGATCTTTTCAATCTCTTTGGCCCGGCTCAAATGGCGGCAGAGTTCAATGACATAGTTTATCTGTCCACCGGTGTCTGCATCACGGCCAAGTTCCATGCTTTCGGATCTCAGCAGACCGTGAATGCTGAACATTTGAATATATAGACTTTGAGTTGGCACGTTACTCTCCTTCAGCGAACATCGGTAGAAATGGCCTTTAAAAAGCTTCTCTCCCGGGAATTGCCCCTTTTATCTCACAGATCGATGACATAAGGCAGAGGCATTTTATAGTTGGACTTTTTACGAAGCCGTCATAATTGAGAGGCTGATATTTACGAACAGCCGGGGACTATTGCTGGCCCCGCCCAGGGAGTTTATCTGCGAACGAATAATTATTTCACAGCTTCTTTCAAAGCCTTTCCAACAACAAATTTTGGAACTTTACTTGCCGCAATATATATCTCTTCACCTGTTTGCGGATTTCTGCCTTTACGAGCCTTCCTTTGAGCCACTTTAAATGTGCCGAATCCAATCAATGATACGGAGTCTCCGTTTCCCAATGCCTTTGTGATACTTGAAAAAACACAATCGACAGCCTCCTGAGCATCCTTTTTGGTTTTTAAGACCTTAGCGACTTCGTTGACTAAATCTCCTTTGTTCATGTTTTTCCTCCTTTCTTTAATTAATGTTCAATCTTTCTCATCAGAGTAGCATTTCTCATCAGAGCAGCATATATATTGTTAAAAAATTGAAGATTCATTTAAAAAAAACTTGACATACCGTATATTGTAGCATATCTGAATCATAATACAATATGTATGTTTTAAGCAGATATTATTTTCTAAACTAAAGGGCTATGTGATGTTCCAAACATTTTAAAAATCAAGGAGGGTTCCATGGCAACTGCAAAGAAAACAGCGACCAAGAAACCATCAGCAAAAAAAAAGACAGCAAAGAAACCAGCAGCAAAGAAACCGGCGACTAAGAAACCGGCAACTAAGAAACCAGCAGTTAAGAAAAAATAGCCCTTTTTTTAGAGCCCTTTAGTAAGGAACGGGAAGGCTATCAATATTTTTTAATAACGCCTTCCCGTTTTTTTTTGTTTTCGGAATGAATACCGGCTGGCATATCTTGAGTATCTCGATCATCAACAAAATAATTGCCATACGGATATCATTTATATTTAATCATGTCAATCATGAAGAAAAACGTGTCAGGTGGCAGTCATACATGGTGCACGGCTTTTGTCGGATGATCTTTATCAAAATGCATCCTTTGCCGGGGGGTATGACTGAGATACAAATTTTTTAACCGAATGATATCCTTACCTGGTCATGCAGCCCTCTTAAAATTATTCGGAGAATTCCATACATCAGGCTCAAGAGGAGGCATGCCCCATGTGGCCCTTGCCTTATCGCATCGCTCGTTCGCCTTGCCGTTGATCCAGGAGGGCTCGAACTCTCTGCATACAGAAGGCCTTTGTTCATAGATCGAGCAAAATACATTACTGCCGATTTCTCCTTTAAGGGCAATACATCTTGGAGGGATTGTATTTGTTCCGATCATTATTCTTCGGAAATCATTAAGCTTTTCTGTAAGACACACCGGCACACTCCCTGCGGTTGCGTCGTCTGACTCTGCCCAGTAAAATGACGCCCGGTAAAACGCACAGCACGCACCGCAGCTCAAACATGGATTGGGTCTGCCCATATGTTTCTTTTATGGCGTATTCCTTGTTTTTGTTTGCTATCTTAATTGAAATCGTTGAGCAATATACTCCCCTTTTCTGGAAAATCAAGTGGGAAAAAAGGCCCATTTCTTTAAACCGATTCTCACATTACGATTCTGTCAAAGTGTCATGTCACTAGTCCCATTTATCTTTTCAAAACCAAAATTCTGGTGCTGTCAGAAGAGTGGTTTTGAATCAGAAAACCGAGAGGACTTCCGGGGCGCACCTTCAATTATAAGTTTCACGCTTAAACAGCATATCACGTTCTTTCTGCGTATTCTGGCTGATGCCGACCACAGATTCCGGTGGAAGCCGGTTACTCATTCCGATTGATTTCAGAGCTTGCTAAAATTCACCTGAAAACGATAATTTTTAATTCAGAAAGGGCAGCCGAAGGACTCTGGTAAGGAAGATAAAGGCTGGAAACTGGTGGAGTGGCTGGAGAGCCTGCCACCAAGCGGAAAACTAAGCATAAAGATACCGCCGAAAAAGTAAGGCCTGCCAAAAAACCTTCAAAAACCAATAACTTTCAGCTTTTGACCAAAGCCTAAGATAGGCTGCCGGAGCTGGGGACCGAAATCTCTATCTGGCTTCCTTGCTTAACCATCGGGGAAATAAAATCCAGACAGATCAATTTTTTGACCCTGTCGGGAACGCCGTTTTTTGGATTGATTTGATCGATATCAAAAAAATCGGGTCCCGGATCCGGAATGTTTTGATTAACGGTTTTTATCGTACTTTTCTTTAAGTTTGAGCAAGGCATCATGGATAGGCGGACGTAACAACTCTTTAAAAATTGGGGAAATATTATTTTCTTCAGCCTTAAACAGACAGCTGACAATATCGTCAATCATTTTTACATCCAGGCTTCCTTCGATAGTAATATCTTTGTTCGTATCAATATTTTTTAGCGAAACAGGATATATCTCGTAGAGTTGAACCCAGGTATCCAGTTTAAAAAAGCTTTTACCGGCCGGGATAAAGAATAGACTGCGATGTTTGATGCAACCGGCTATTGCGGGTCTATCTTTTTTTTGAGAAGTTGTTTTAAGGAAAAGGTATGGTTCATTTTTGCCGGGAGAGTTGAGTAGGATAAGATATTTTTTTCCGATATGACCGTTTTGAAAGATAAGTTGTATATGATGGTAAATAGCCCCGCGGGTCTCCAATTTACACCGCTCCGAATATTTTTAACATCTCCAAACGTTCTTCCATACGTTCTTTTGCCTCATTATAAGGCAGACTGACGATTTCACTGTCAATGGCAAGCATGTAATCAATTTTTTTAAATTCGCCCTTTTCTTTAAGGGTTCGATCCCATGGTTCATTTTTAAGATGAGTAGACTCAATCATGTCATCAGCTTTGGCATCCTTGAAAATAAAAGCTAAGTCTTTGAGCAAGTTCATCTCTTGGTTGGAAAAATATTTAGGGTCAAATTTCTTTTTAGGACGAATGTTCTGAAATCCTTCTTGTGGCAGATCGTGTATGGCTGCTTTGAGATCAGGATCCATTTTTTCAGTAAGCTCATTGAATAAATCTTTTGGTACTGGCCCCATATTCCATGCATAATAATCTAAGCCGGTTATGGATTTACCGGTTTGTTTAAAATGCCGAAAGTCTAAAAAGTATAAAAGTTTTAACAGCTTTGTCTTTCCGCAATATTTTGTATTAGCAGCAAAATAAATTATTGCATTTATTAATTTTTCTCTATGATGAGTAATGATCATCTTATTTTGTCCTAATATAGGATTAATTTTTTTCCTTTAAGATAATATTAATGCAGAAATATGATGACGCAAAGTCTATGCCAGCGGTTTATACGGATAAGAGTTATATACTCTTTGGTGGTCTATGTTTTATAATTGCTTGATATTATATAAAAAATAAACAAAAGATGAATGTTTTTTATTTATATTGAAACCCTATCTGTTGTCAATAGGTTATAAAATTTTTGACGAAAATGCCAAAAATCGGCATAGCAACGATAAAAGATTTTTGGAAAACTTTGATTTCAGCCGGTCCGCTCATATCGCCCAGGATCGACGATCTCATCTTAAAGCATACCAAAACTGACCTTTCCAGTCCATGTTTGCAAGCCAAAGTTGGCGCAGTCTTAACCGGATTACTATTCATAGACCAGGACGGAAGCCGGAACCAAAAATTCACTTCTTTGACCATGCTTGCAAGATTATTTCTTTTTGGATTGATCGATTTAAATTAGCGCTTCAAAAACGGTACCAAAAGACCAAAAAACCCGGGTTCCACTTATTGAATACCGGGTTTTTTTATTGAGACTAATTCCCGTTTTTTACCCTGATTTTTATCGCGGTGGTTGGAAACAGGGTTGGAAAGTGATTATTCAGGAAGAAAAAATGGGTTACAGAATTTCCATAACCCATTGAAATAATTTCTGGTGATTCCAGGGGGAATCGAACCCCCGTTCCCACCTCAGGTCATAGGGTATTATACACCCCCCCCAAATACATCCACATAAAACGGTCCAGCCATTTGTGCAGGCGTTACAGGTGCAGTGGCAAAAAAAAGAAAAGCAGATAAAATGAATACGACCAGGGTTCTACAAATTCTATTCATAGTGAATTCTCCTTAAATTTGTAGTTGTTAGCTGGCAATCTTTAACACGGGCACATAATAAAGTAACAGAGTCGGGGCTCGATTTGGGACAAAGTTTTTGAAAATGTCCCATGTCGAGTACTGAACTCATCACCCTGCACAGTGGTTCGCCCCTGCGGGTCCTTTAACAGCATTGTTATTGCACTTGCGGTGCTACCTTTATTTCCACCCTTCGGTTTAGCTGGCGACCCGCTTCCGTGTCGTTTGTTGCTACCGGCATTGTTTCACCA
>CAYPIW010000032.1:0-17670 GCA_964410925.1 uncultured Desulfobacteraceae bacterium | reverse complement strand
AAAACTTGCGCAAAAGTCTCTACAGCCCCATGGCTACAGAATTTTGGTGGCTGAAAACGGGGAAGATGCCTTGAGAATAAGCAAGGAACACGGGGGGACGATTGATCTGATAATAACTGATGTGGTGATGCCCAAGATGGGCGGCAAGGGAACAGCAGAACGGTTGCAACCGCTCCACCCGCAAATGAAGGTAATTTACATGTCCGGATATACGGACAACGCTATTGTTCGTCAGGGTGTTTTGGCACCGGGAATTAATTTTCTTGAAAAGCCTTTTTCACCGAAAGATTTGGCGCTCAAGGTTCGGGAGTTGCTGAACAAGAAAAAGGGACGAGGGGGTCGCATCTAAATTATAAAGTGTTGACGAGGTCATGCCGTTAAGATCGCGTGCAAAAAACAAAAGAAGATGCTTTTTGGCGAAACAAAAAGGTGTTTTTGAATGGCTCGGCATGACCGGATCGCGAAAAAACTTGAGACGGATCGAAAGCTTAATGAGCGGGAGAATCGAATCAGAAGGAAAATACTTAATATTTGAGATGCGACCCCCATGTTCCCTCGGTATCCGCATATCCTTTTAGCTGTTCGCGTACCGCCGAGGCGAACTCCTCCGGCGGCATCGGTTTATTGATGTAGAAACCCTGGAACTGGTCACACGAATAGGTTCTGAGAAGATCGGCCTGTTCCTTGGACTCCACGCCTTCTGCGACCACCGTGAAACCCAGGCTTTTGCCCAGATCAATGAGGGCCGTAGTCAAGCTTTTGATTTCGGTGTTAGGAATCATATTTTGAATGAACGAGCCGTCGATTTTGAGGGTGTCAAGCGGAAACTCCTTTAATTTGGACAGCGATGAGTAACCGGTACCGAAATCATCTATCGCTACCCGCATCCCCATCTGTTTCAAATCCTTGATAATCCGGATCGTCCGGTCCATGTCGTGCATGAGAATAGCCTCGGTGATTTCCAGTTCGAGCAGCTCGGGTGCCATTCCGCTTTCCTGAAGCGCGTCCCCGACGTCCTTCAAGAAATCTTCATCAAAGAACTGCCGCTTGGAAATGTTCACGGCCATGCTCAATTTGGGAAATCCTTGGTTTTGCCATGCGAGGTTCTGACGGCAAGCGGTTTTGAAAACCCAGCGCCCGATAGGAACGATGAGCCCGTTTTCTTCTGCCAGGGGTATGAATTGCATAGGCGGAATTAACCCGAGATCGGGATGCTGCCAGCGCAGCAGCGCCTCTATGCCGGAAATGCGGCCGGTGGTCATGTCCTGCTTGCTCTGGTAAAAAAGGCGAAATTCATTGTTCTCCAGCGCCTTGCGCAGGCTCGATTCCAGGGTGAGGCGCTCCAGCGAGTCAGTGTTCAGTTTTTCGGAGTAGAACCGGAAGCTGTTCTTCCCTCCCTCTTTTGCGTGATACATTGCGATATCAGCGCTTTTCATAAGTGTTTGCTCATCTTCACCATCGGCCGGAAACATGGCAATACCGATACTTATTGTGATGCGAAACTCCTGCTCGGCGAGTGTAAAGGGCCTTGCGACTGCTGCCAGGATTTTTCCGGCAACCGTTGTCACCTGGGTTTCCTCAGTAATCTCGGGGAGCAGCATTATAAACTCATCGCCTCCCAGCCGCGCGACGATATCGCTTTCCCGCAGGGATTCCCTGAGTCGTCTTCCCATCTTCTGGAGTAACTCGTCGCCTGCCTCGTGGCCAAGCGAGTCGTTGATTGCTTTGAAGCGGTCAAGGTCGAGAAACATCAACGCCAGCCGTTTTTCATAACGGCGTGCGTGCTGCGTTTGCTGGTAAAGAAGCCGGCTGAACAGCGCCCGGTTCGGCAGGCCTGTGAGATTGTCGTGATAGGCGAGATGTTCGACGTTCCGTGCGTGTTCGGCCCGTTCTTCCATGACGCGCGTGCGCGACTTCTGGAGCTGCCAGCTCAACCAGCCGAGCAGGGCTGCGATAGCGACCACCAGTATGCTGGCCATACCGGCGCGCCATATGTAGTGGCGTTCGATCCGGTGGGCGGGGGCGAGTTGTTCCGCTTCGGAAAGACCAACGACGATTGCCAGTGGGAATACGTAGAGCTTTCTGGCGATGGTGTAGCGTCGCGTGTCGTCCCATCGGTTGACAGTCACCTCTGCCGAATCATCGGCGGTGGCGCCCTCCTGTACCAGTGCATTGTAGTTGATCGTTGTGCCCGCGGATATATCATTACCGGTGCGTCGTACCCGGAAAACGCCGTCGGTTCCCACCAGTCCGAGGACGCCGTGTTCTCCCAACGCATCGGACTCATAGCCGCTGACAAAATAGCCGGCATGCACCGATACCGCCACGATCCCCGAGAACCGTTGTCCGGCCTCCCCGAAGCGTCTGCTGAAAGTCAGCCACCATTCATCTGACTCCCGGTCGCGTTGTGGCTGCCCGATGACCACATCCTCGTCCTCTTTCGCACGTTTAAAAAAATCCATGGTTGCCACGTTCTCGGGGATAGAAGAACGATTGGTGCTGTCGAGGATCTCTCCACGGGCGTCGATGATGCTGACGGTGAAGATGATCCCGGGTGGCAGCAGCTCTTCGGAGCGCAACTCTTCCAGGATCTCCTGCGCGGGTTTGTCGTCCAGTTGATATCGGACCATCTTCAATGTTTGATCGATCTCGCGCAAAGCCCGCACGACCTGAGCTTCGTAGGTGTCAGCCACGTCCATGGCCATAGTCGCGGCAGTGCGATCGGCTGAGGCACGTTCTCTGGCGACGAGATTGAAAGTGAAGGCCCAGATTACCGTCAGAAACAGAACGGCCATGACGATGGACAAAACGGGCGGCTCGATCAGCCGGTGCAGCCGGCTCCGGCCGGCGGTGCTGTCGACCGGCGGCACATTTTCATTCGTTTGCTCGGTTACATCAATCAATTGACACCACTCGCAAGCGTTTGTCCAAAAATTCGGGGGATAGGTATCCGATGGCATTGGGGTTTTCAGCCACTAACTCAGCCATGGCATGGCCGCTGGAAACGGTTGGCGGCGGCTGGCCGCGGCCGGTAAAGATAAGTCTCGACCAGTGGGCCTTTATCTGCGACGGGGATTGCCCCAGGTACCTGCTGTAGAATTCGCTGCGCGCGGGCGAGCTTTCACTCAGATCGACGGGGTTCACTGGATTCCCGTTCGGAAAGCGGTTCATCCTGCCCAGGTAGATGTTTGTGATCTGGGCGCGGGACAGGGTCTCGATCGGGTTCTGCGAAGAAACCACCACCACCACCTCGGCGGCGCAGACGGTACCGGCCATGAGGCTTAACAGATATATCCCTACAATCACTGTTATTCGCTTCATTTGTATCGGCAAACCAGCCATCTCAAAATACGAAGTCGATCGCGGCGCTGAACAGGTTGACTGACCCCCCGGGCTCAAAACCCGGCTGTGTGTTGGTCAGAACACCCGGTGATCCGTCGTCCAGATCAAGGTATTGGTACTGTACTTTCAGGGCCGCATTCCGGATGAAATCCCAGCGTACCCCCACGGATATGCTCTTCTGCTGGGCTGCGGCTCCCCCCATCATCAGCATCTGGTTCAGGGCGGCATTGAGCCCTTGGGCCTGAGCGGCCTGCGCCGGCGGCAGGCCCGCCGGCGACAAACCCGGAACCGAGGTGTCGCTGCGGGCCCGAGCTCGCGCCAGGGTCATATAGGGGGTGACCTCTCCGAAACGATACCCGCCGGTGATATACCAGCCTTCGCTATCGCCAAGAAAAGTACGGCTGTTCAACCACGCCCACTCGCCCATCACGAACCACTCACCAGGGTCATAGCGCAGGCCCAAGCTCATGATTTCAAAGCGCTTGCCGTCAACATCGTATCGGTCGGCAATGGCTTGGCCCTGTGCCCCGAATTGCCTGAACGCATCAAACAACGGGTTAAAATCTTCTATCGTCAGGCGGGAGCGGCTATAGCTGGCAAACAGGGTTGCTGCGCCCCGTTCCAGGGTATTGCTCAGCTCCACAATGTCGCGGGAGCTTACCTCGCCTCCGTCGGGTATATCAACGTCATTGGTCCCGTACAAGGCCCGCAGGGTATTGGTGAACCCATCGAAACGAAAACGGTAACTGACGTCGATACCGTCAGCATTGGTGACGGGTATAATGCCATAGACTTCCTTGGGCGGACGGATCCATGGGGTCGCATACCTTACTTTTCGGTACTCGGAAACCATGAACGTCTGCTGTACCATGCGCCCGGCGCGTACGCTCAAGTCCGGGGTGATGTCGAACTTGAGATTGGCCCACTCAACGACCGGCGTGTAGGTTTCGTCGTAGCGCTGCTCGGAGACTACCTGCAGGATGCCGGTAAGCCGGGGCGTGAGATTGGCGGTGAACTGCAGTCCCAGCACGCTGTCGACTTCGGTGCTCCAGTCACGGGTGTAACCTGCCCCGTCGGGAACGATTGAGCTTGAGGCGAAGTCCGCCTGGTCCTCGTCGGAATGGACCACTCCGAGCGTACCGAAGCCGTTGAACGAAAACTTCGGCGTTTCAGCAGCCTGTGCACCCGCGGCGGTCACGCAGACGAGCATCGCGGCCGCTGCAGCAATTAAAAGTTTTCCCATCATCAGTCCTTGCGCAAAGTGTGCTTTACAAAAGCCAATCTCCACCCGCTTAGCGGGTGGCCTCAGACTGCACTCTTAAAGAGGTTTGGATCGGGAAGTTCCTTTATGTTGATTGGTTACTCAAAATCAACCTCCAACATTAAACATTAAACCTAATTGTATGTAAAGAAATTCGCAATCGCGAGCACGACACTCTTTTGCAGGCATTCTCCATTTGAAACACCAATAACCCCGAACAACTCTGCAGTTCGTATCCCAAGAGGACATTTGCGCGCCTTGATCTTGAACTTTTTACCTTGCCGTCCGAAATCGACTTTTTACGACTCGGTCATAGATAATCTTTCGCAAAAATACCCTGGATTTCATCTGCCGGCAAAGGCCGGCTGAACAGGTAGCCCTGGATTTCGTCGCATCCATGCTCCTGCAAAAAGGATAACTGCTCCTCTGTTTCCACGCCTTCGGCAATGGCTTTCATATTCAGGCCGTGCGCCATAACAATCGTTGCCCTGACAATCGCTTGATCTCTACTGTCGGACGCTACACCATCAATAAAGGACTTGTCGATCTTCAAAACATCCAGCGGCAGATGTTTCAAATAGCTCAGGGATGAATATCCCGTACCGAAATCATCAATTGCAAGCTCTATCCCCAGGGCGTTCAGTTCAGTCAAGGTCTGAAGTTCTCTTTCAGTATTGCCCATAAGGGCGCTTTCCGTTATTTCCAATCCCAGGCACTTCGGAGAAATCATCGTATCCTGCAAGGCCGCCTTTATTATGCCTGCCAGATCCTGTTTCTCAAACTGGAGGTTCGACACGTTCAGGGCAACTTTGCTCTGCCTGTAACCGGCCTCCTGCCATGTTTTGATTTGCCTGCACACGGTGCGTATGACAAACTCTCCGATGGGCAGGATGAGACCGCTTGTTTCGGCTATGGGGATAAACTGCATGGGTGGAATCAAGCCCTTGTCGGGGTGATTCCAGCGTATCAGCGCTTCCATCCCTGTGATTATTCTCGTTGCCGCATCTACCTTCGGTTGATAGTAGAGTACAAGCTCTTTTCGTTCAAGTGCTCTGTGCAGGTCGTTTTCCAGCGTCAAAAATTCCAGGACAGCGGAATGCATGGATTTTGAGTAAAAGTAATAGTTGTTTATCCCTTTGCTCTTTGTGTGTCTCATTGCCTTTTCGGCGTTTAACAGGAGCTCATCAACATCCGTTCCGTCACCAGGATACAAGGCAATACCCATACTGGCCGTTATAAAAACCTCGCGGCCGTCCAGATTATACGGTGCGGATATTTCCTCGAGTAATCGCCTGGCCAGTCTTGCGGCGTCCTGAGCATGGTTCAGATCATGGGCCAATACGATAAATTCGTCCCCGCCCGGCCGGGATATAACATTTTCTGTTTCCCCTTCAACTGATCTGGCAACGAAGTCGCTTTTTCGCGAAAAGCTGGTAAGCCTGTCGGCAACGGCCTTGATCAGCAAATCGCCGGTACTGTATCCGAGCGTGTCGTTAATCCGTTTAAAACGGTCCAATCCAATATAAATAATGGCAGCTGTTTTTTGATAACGGCGGGCATATGCAATTGCTTCTGTTATAAGCTTTTTATGAAATGTAAGGTTTGCTATTCCTGTCAGGCTGTCATAATAAGCCATCAGGCGAATCTTTTCCGCCGCTTTCCTGCTTTCCGTGAGGCTTTCAATGATAATCTGACCGTAAGGTATGTTGCCTTCCTTATCATGGATGGCGGAAGAGGTGATATTAACCCAGAGAATTTCGCCATTTTTTCTGATATACCGCTTTTTAAACCGAACCACGGGGGTGCTGCCTGTAAACAATTGTTTTGAAAATTTCCTGCTCTTTTCTTTGTCTTCCTCATGGGTTATGTCAGCAATGCTTTTACCGACAAGTTCCTGTTCGGTATATCCCAATAAATTACACAACACCTTGTTTACTGCGATAAAAGTAGAGTCCGGTTTCACTAAACCCATTCCGAAAGATCCTTCATCAAAGATGCTTCTGAACCGCTGTTCGCTTACCCGCAACTCTTCATCGGATTTCTTTTGCTGCGTGATATCAATGCAAGACGCTATGCTGCGATTGGTTCCGGGAATCATGTCCGTGGCCAGCAAAAGATTTCTCATTTCACCGTGGCGGGTAATGAAGCGAAACTCATACTGGCGTGGTGCAGCGTCCGGGTTCCGGCGCCGCAAATAATGGTTTTCCTTCATCCAAACCACATCATCAGGGTGAATAAACTCGGTCCAGGATTTTTTCCCTTCAACCTCCTGCCTTGAATATCCGGAAAGTTCTTCGAAATAGGAGTTGGCATGGGAAATGATAGTATCCTCTTCAATAATGAACATGGCTGTGCCGGAGGTCTCGAATATGGTACGATAGTAGTTTTCAGACTGGCGCAGCAGGGCTTCTTCCGGACATTTTGGTTCTGTAATATCCTTTTGCATATCAAGGAGATTGCGCAACGCCTGATTTTCCGCTTTTAATTCGTTAAATATCCGCCGGGCTTCTTCATGCGTAATTTTTCCCAGGTCTATGTCTTCCATGGGGGTTGTCCTTTAAACTATTTCGAATCCGTCTTTAATATAGTCGAGTCATCCCCTTATATAGCTGAAATTACAGAGCCAAGACATCTCCTGAATCCTGAATCCTGTAAATTAAATTAAAATTAAATAATTATAAGAACTCGCTTTTTGAGAGCGGGTAAAGTGAAGTAGATTGAAAAATTATGATTGTGTATGGAACTCATACAAACCTCAACATATGGAAGCCCATTGTTTGCGGTGACAATCAAAACCTTCATACTAAAGGCGAACCCGATTGTCAATCGCTTCTTTTTACCAATTTTTGCCCAACCTCAAAAAATTACAGGTATTTTAGGTAAAGCTTTCCCGTTAATCTCTCGACGGGCTGGGTACTAAAAGTAGGCCTCGACCGGAATGTCGGGATCAATCATATAATCATCCACAGAAGGAGTTGGGTATGAATTCGGAATCAAGGGCGGCCCGTTGGCTCGTGGTGACAGCTTCCGCTTCACCTCCCACAAGCCCAAATGCTTGAGGATCTTTTTGATGAAATCCGTATCTTCTATGAAGGCAATGACCCGCATGGACCCTTGGCACTTTGGGCATGTCAGCGGGTCGACCTCATATATTTTTTGAATCAGCCCTCTAGAGGCGGATAAACCGCGCCCAATTTTTTCGAAATGCCATATCTGTGAATTCAGATTCCAGGATACAGGAAATCTCATCATCAGCATCGGCTTTTTTCCGTTTTCCGCGCGACACGTTGCTATAGTGGCCATAATAACGAACCCTCTGCTCACCTTTGTTAGGAACGTGAGAGCACATGGTGGCGAGCCACTCCAGTGCGTGAAACATCTTTGTTTCTTTTCCGTCTTTTGATCGATATTCCACCTGGCCGGATTCACGACGACAGGTCATACGTTCCTGGGAGAAAGAAGCGCGGATAATGTAACATGCCAGATTCTCTCTCCGAGGCGCAGGCTCTACGAGCCGGAGGCCATAGAATTACACTGCCAGGGCAATATACGCGGCCCACAATACACATTAAATCCAGTATGGCGCCACTTATCCAGCAGCTTAATCATATCTTGGGTGATTTTACCTTTGGCCGTAAGTATTTCAAACCGGTCTTCGTAAACCTGCTCGAACATCTCAAAATGGTCCTCAATGCATTGGTAATATGGAGTCCTTTGGGGATCGCGCTGCCGGTAAACAGGTGCCGGCATGAATATCGCTGCCTTTTTGAAGTAATGCCCAACGCCTTATCTCACCGCAATACCCATGCCAGAGTGACCAAACTTAAAGCGTATTCTCCGCAACAAGTTTGCCTTTAGAGGTCATTGGGATTTTGGGAAAACCCGACACATGCGAAGACTTGATACTAACAATGAAAAGCTGCATGTGGGCCTCATCTGATAAGCAGATCAAAATTAAGTTTGTAGGTAATATGGTTGCGTGGCGGTCCAGTAAGGGCATCTAACCTAAAACGGATATCTCATGGAAAAAACATTTTCCTGACCCGCACCGTAACAGAATTTTTCAGGTGGATTTTCGGTGAACAAAAAACTCTCAGGGCAAGGCTAAAACTCTATGATAATATCAATAAAAAGATCGTATTTGACCCGTTTTAGGCCGCTTAGGTGATCACCAGGGAAAGAGGGTAGGGATCATAAAAATCTCTGGTGATCTCAGAGTGATAGTTTCGCAAAAAGTCAAAATTGAGATGGCAGAGTAAAAAGGTCGGGTTCCCCAGCCTATAACTGTCGGGATAAAAAGGCGTCTCGAATTTTGTGAAGGGAGACTCAGTTATTCAGAGCACAGGGAACATGAAGTGAAGCTCAGCGCTGAAAGTGAACCTTTTACGAAGCCTTCACGGGTGTAAATCAAGGCCGTGGGTCACGCGTATCCTATCCTCCAATTCCCATCACCGGCATTTCATCTCTTCGTAAGCAAGCTGAACGTCATACCGGCACAAAGGGTGTTGCCGATTTCCTCATGTTTAGCGCATATTTCAGTGACATCCCCATCATCTGGCTTGCCAGATAGGGAAGAACATCCTCCTCCTGAATTATTTACAATGGTCTGCATTTCGTTTATGGAAGGTGTATGGGGAATTGAACCTGCTTCCCGTTTTTCAGAGGAGTGCAACGGTGTTAAAGATCACAATCTTCAGAGGTCGCTCCCCGTGTGGAATACTCATGGCTTGGAGAACCTGGAGAAATTATGATCAGGGCTGTCGCTTATCCTTTAATATATGGTTGGATATGACCACCCGTTGTATTTCCGAAGTTCCTTCGTAAATGGTAAACACCCGGGCATCCCTGTAAAATCGCTCAACCGGATAGTCTTTGATGAACCCGTATCCGCCGTGTATCTGCAAGGCTTTTGCAGTGACCCGATTAACCATCTCGGAAGCAAAAAGCTTGGCCATGGATGCCTGGGCCGTAAATTTTTCGCCACGATCCTTCATGGCGGCAGCAGAAAGCGTCAACTGCCGGGCGGCTTCGATTTCCGTGGCCATATCCGCAATCATCCATCGAAGGCCCTGAAATTTGGAAATCATCTGGCCGAATTGTTCCCTGTTTTTGGCATATTTGACGGCGGCATCGAATGCCGCCCGGGCCACCCCCAGCGACTGAGCCGCGATACCGATGCGCCCGCCGTCGAGCGCTTTCATGGCAATCTTAAAGCCGTCTCCTTCATTTCCGAGCATGTTTTCAGAAGGGACCTTGCAGTTGGTAAAGATAAGATCCGTTGTGTCGGAAGCCCGCAGACCCAATTTATCTTCTTCGTTTCCCACAATAAACCCCGGCGTTTGTTTTTCGACCAAAAATGCACTGATCCCATGGTGACGTTTGGTTTCATCTGTTATGGCCGTGACAATGGTCAGACCGGAATTTTTGCCTGATGTGGTAAACCGTTTTGTACCGTTTAAAATATACTCCTTACCTTTACGAACGGCAGTGGTCGACTGCCTGACAGGATCGGAACCCGCATGGGGTTCGGTCATGGCAAAGGCGCCGATGATATCCCCTACTGCAAGGGGTTTTAGAAATGTTTGTTTCTGATATTCGGTTCCGAACCGGCAGATACTTTCACAGACGATGGAATTGTGAACCGACATCACAACGGCGGTCGAGGCGCAGGAGTAGGCAATCTCGGAAAGCGCCAGTACATAACTCATGGTATCGGCGCCGGAGCCTTCATACTCAAGAGGGACCATCATTCCCATCAGCCCCAGTTCTCCCATCTTTTTGAGATTTTCAGACGGAAATTCCCTGGTGCGATCGCGTTCCGCGGCGGTCGTCGCCACTACTTTCCTTGAAAATTCTCTGGCCATGCTTTGGATCATGATCTGCTCATCAGTCAGCGCAAAAGACATCTGTCACTCCTTCTTATCCCTTACGGTCCGTAAATAACTACGATAAGTTCTGCTTTTTCTTTACCGATGTTTTTTAACTTGTGTCGTATCCCAGAGTTAAAGTGAAGGGATTCTCCCGCATTGAGTCTATTGACATGGTCTCCCACGATGATTTCGATCTCCCCGGCCAGTACGTAGACAAACTCTTCCCCCTCGTGCTGGTACCCCACTCCCTTGTGATCCTGCATGGCTTCAATGAAGACCTTAAACGCCTTCAAATGTTTATTCTCGGCTCCGGGCGTAAGGGTGGTGTAGGCATAGTTTTCCGTACGCTTTGTATAAGCCTTGATCCGTCTTTTTACGCCGGATTCCTGTTCTCTGAGAAAAAAACCGGAATCTATCTCCAGTGCCCTTGCGATCTGTAAAAGGGTTCCGACCGGCGGGATTTTCTTGCCGGCTTCTATCTGTTTAAGGTCATCAATTGAAAAACCGGTTTCGTTGGCCACACGGTCCAGGGACATTTTCTTTTTTAGTCTTTCTTTCTTTATCTTCCTGCCGACCGGGACACCGGCATCGGCTTTCTTTTTTACCATAACGCCTCCTTAGTGCTCTAATTCATAAATACGATGACGTATTTTTGTATGGTCAGTATCCCGTATAAGATGAAGTCCAAAAGTTTGAAGTTTGAAGTGCCTAAAGTTGAGGAACGCGCTTTCAGCGCGATCAATTATAATTAAACTGGATAGAATACCTTAACTTTAGGCACTTTAGTTCACTTTAGGCACTTTAAACTTTTGCATAAATAGAATGAATAAGACAAGGTATAAATACGTGACCGTATTCACGAATACATGTACTTACTTATAGGTATAAAATCCTTGTCCGGTCTTTCTGCCCAGCCGTCCCGCTTCCACATATTTCCGGAGAAGAGGGCAGGGGCGGTATTTTGAATCTTTGAATCCATCGCAAAGCGTATCCATAATGGCCAGGCAGGTATCCAGTCCGATGAGATCGGCCAGGGCCAAAGGTCCCATGGGATGATTCGCGCCCAGAGTCATCACCGTGTCGATATCTTCCCGGGTTCCGACCCCGTGATACAGACAGTAAACGGCTTCATTGATCATGGGCATGAGGATTCTGTTGGCAATAAAGCCGGGGTAATCGTTTGCCCGGGCCGGTGTTTTGCCGAATGTCACCGCCAGATCCCGGGTTGTTTCGAAGGTTTCATCCGAAGTTGCAAGGCCCCGGATGACCTCGACCAGCTTCATGACCGGCGCCGGATTCATAAAATGCATCCCGATAATTTTTTCGGGCCGCCGGGTTTGTGCGGCGATCCTGCCGATGGGGATGGAAGATGTATTGGTTGCCAGAATCACGGGAGGGGCACAGATATGATCCAGGTCTCTGAATATCTGAAACTTAACGGGCTCGTGCTCGGTGGCCGCTTCGATCACAAAATCGGCCGCTGACATTTCCCGGATATCTATAGTGGTTTTTATTCGCGTTAGAACCGCATCCCTCTCTTGTGAGGTCATTTTTGTTTTGTCCACACGTCGCTGCAAATTTTTTTTGATGGTTTCAAGACCCTGTTGGATAAATTCGGTCTTTATGTCGCTCATCATCACCTCAAGGCCGCTCATGGCGGCAACCTGTGCGATTCCGTTTCCCATCTGACCGGCGCCCACAACGCCGAACGTTTTTATATCCATAAATATCTCCTTATCGTTTGACCACCATGGCCACGGCTTCACCGCCGCCGAGACACAGGGAAGCAACGCCGATTTTTTTGTCCTGCCGCACCATTTCATGTAGCAGCGTCACAAGTACCCGGCATCCGCTGGCGCCGATGGGATGCCCCAAGGCAACACTCCCTCCGTTTACGTTGACCTTGGCAGGATCCAGACCCAGTTCCCGCAGCACCGCCACGGTCGAACCGCTGAACGCTTCATTAATTTCGAAAAGGTCTATGTCGTTCATGGAAATGCCTTCTTTTTTCAAACATTTGGGGATGGCCCATATGGGCGCCGCAAGAAGGTCTTTAAGGTCCACACCGTAGGCTGCCTGGGCGCCGATGGTGGCAATGATCTTACATCCTATTTTTTCTGCTCTGTCTTTGGACATAACGACCACCGCTGCGGCACCGTCACTGACGATGGATGCATTGCCCACAGTCCCTTTTCCATCCTTTTGAAACACGGGCTTCATCTTTGAAAGGGTTTCCAAAGAAGTCTCCCGGGGACACTCATCTTGATCAAAGACCACGGGGTCGCCCTTTGGCCGGGGGATGGTAACCGGAACGATTTCATTTTTGAATCTGCCGGAACTTATGGCTTTCAGGGTGCGGCCATAGGATTCGGCGGCATACTGATCCTGATCCAGGCGGCTGATATGATACTTTTCCGAACACAGCTCATTGGTTATGCCCATATGAAAATCGTTAACAACATCCCAGATTCCGTCATGTATCATGTGATCTTCAATTTTACCCGGCCCCATGCGATATCCGAATCGGGCCTTCTCGAGATAATAGGGCGCCATGCTCATGCTTTCCATGCCCCCCGCCACAACAATGTCCGCATCACCCACCTGAATGGCCTGGGCGGCCAGCATCACCGACTTTAAGGACGAACCGCAAACCTTATTCACGGTGAGACATTCAACTTCCCAGGGCATACCTGCCTTTATTGCGGCCTGCCTGGCCGGATTTTGGCCATAGCCGCACGGGAGCACTATCCCCATGATCACCTCATCCACATCATTCTTGCGGATGTGTGCCCGTTCAACCGCCGCTTCAATCACAATGGCTCCCAGTTGGGTCGCACCGACGGTTCCCATGGAACCGTTAAAGTTTCCGATGGGTGTTCTCACTGCGCTTACGATCACTGCCTGTTTCATTTTGTTTTCCTCCAAGTTCTACATGTTGCGCCGATACCGCCCCCCTACATCATACAACGCGCGGGTAATCTGGCCCAGGGTGCAAACCTTGACCGTTTCCATAAGTTCGGCAAATATATTATCTCCGGACAAAGCTGCTCTCTGGAGGCGTTCAAGTGCTCCGGGTGCTTGTTTTTCATTCTGTTTTTTGAATGCAGCCAGGCGATTAAGCTGTGATTCCTTTTCGGCCCGGGTGGCCCGGGACAGCTCGATACATTCGGCCAGTTGCTCCATGTCAGCGTGAGGATCCCTGAAGGTATTCACGCCGATGATCGGAAATTTCCCCGCGTGTTTCAAGCTTTCATAATAAATCGATTCCTCCTGAATCTTGCTTCGCTGGTAACCGGTCTCCATGGCGCCCAGAACTCCGCCGCGTTGGGCGATCCTGTCGAATTCCGCAAGGACCGCTTCTTCCACCAGCCGGGTCAACTCTTCAACAACAAAACTACCCTGGTTCAAATTTTCATTATTGGCAAGACCCCACTCACGGTTAATGATCAGCTGGATGGCCAGGGCCCGCCGGACCGACTCATTGCTCGGGGTGGTAATGGCTTCATCAAACGCGTTGGTGTGAAGGCTGTTACAGTTGTCATAAATGGCACAAAGGGCCTGGAGTGTTGTCCGGATGTCGTTAAACTGAATATCCTGGCTGTGCAGGGAGCGTCCCGATGTCTGGACATGGTATTTCAGCATCTGGGATCGGACGGACCCGCTGTATTTATTTCTAATGGCGATGGACCAGATGCGCCTCGCTACCCTGCCGATGACCGTGTATTCCGGGTCCATGCCGTTGGAAAAGAAGAACGATAGATTGGGTGCAAAGCTGTCAATGGGCATGCCGCGGGAAAGATAATATTCTACATAGGTAAAGCCGTTGGCAAGGGTAAAGGCAAGCTGTGTGATGGGATTTGCGCCGGCTTCGGCAATGTGATATCCTGAAATGGAAACCGAGTAGAAATTGCGAACATTATGTTTTATGAAGTATTCCTGAACATCTCCCATCATTTTCAGGGCAAATTCAATGGAAAAAATACAGGTGTTTTGCCCCTGATCCTCCTTTAGAATGTCTGCCTGAATCGTGCCGCGAACTTTGGGCAGAGTCATGGAACAGATATCCTTGTATTCTTTTTCCGTCGGGGCCCTTCCTTTATCCGTCCAAAACTCGGCGACCTGCTGATCGATGGCCGTGTTTAAAAACATGGCAAGCATGATGGGGGCAGGACCGTTTATGGTCATGGAAACAGATGTATTGGGTGCGCAAAGATTAAATCCGTCATAAAGCGTCTTGACGTCGTCAATGGTGCAGATGCTTACGCCAGAGGTGCCGACTTTGCCGTAAATATCGGGTCGCGGATCAGGATCGTATCCGTATAACGTTACGGAGTCGAAGGCCGTAGAGAGACGTTTGGCCTCGTAGCTGGCGGAAAGAAGTTTGAATCTGATGTTCGTCCGCATGGGATCGCCTTCACCGGCAAACATGCGGGTGGGGTCCTCGTCAAGGCGTTTTAAAGGAAACACACCGGCGGTAAACGGAGAACGGCCGGATACATTCTCTTTCCTCAACCAGGAATAAATTTCACCGGGATCTTTGAATTTGGGGAGAACAATCTTCGGAATTCTGGTATGCGCCAATGATTCCGTGAAAAGCGGAACCCTGATTTCCTGGTTTCTAACACGGTATGTAAGTTCATCTTTGCTGTAGATTTTTTTGATCTCTTCCCAGTCATCGAGCAACCGAATGGTTTCCAAATCCAAAGATTTTTCGGCGTTTTCAATTTCCGTTTTCAGACGGGAAAGAATCGCGGATGTATCTCCCTGGAGATCATCACCGCTGATGACTTTTGCGGTTTCTTTGAGATGCCAGGCTTTTCGCACCGCATCCGCCTGTTCTTTGGTGCGCTGGTGATAGGATCTCACGGTTTCAGAAATTTCAGCAAGGTAACGGGTACGTTCCGGCGGGATAATGATGGTTTTGGATGTTGAAGTCCGGGTTTTGATTCCGGTCAAGGTTGGTATAAATCTTGTGCCTGTTTTCTCAGCCAGCTCATCCAGGACCGCATGATACAGGGCGGTGACACCGTCATCATTAAATCTGGATGCAATGGTTCCATACACAGGCATCTCTTCGGGTGACCGGTTCCATGCCTTTCGATTGCGTTGTACCTGCTTGCGAACCTCACGCACCGCGTCTTCCCCGCCACTTTTTTCAAATTTGTTTACAACAATAAGATCGGCAAAATCGAGCATGTCTATCTTTTCGAGCTGAGTGGCGGCGCCGAATTCACCGGTCATGACATAAATAGACAGATCCACTATGTCCACAATCTTTGAATCTCCCTGTCCGATACCTGCTGATTCGGCAATAACAAGATCAAAACCGGCTGCTTTCAGGACGTCCAGGGTTTCAGGCAGTGCATTGGGAATTTCCGTGCCTGATCCACGCGTCGCCAGACTGCGCATGTAAACCCTGGGATTTGCAATCGCGTTCATTCGTATCCGGTCACCCAAAAGCGCACCACCGGTTTTACGCCGCGAAGGATCACTGCTGATAATTGCCAGGTTAATATCTTTGAGGTCGTGTAATATTCGCAAAATCAGTTCATCGGTTAGAGACGACTTCCCGGATCCCCCGGTGCCTGTGATTCCGATGGTCGGTGTTTTCCGATTGCCGATTTTTTTTAAAAGATGTGATTTAAGGGTGGCAAGATGTCCGTCCTGTTTTTCTTTGGCCAGTTCAACGGCGGTAATAAGGTTTGCCACCTTGAATGTGCTGTCCGGGGTCAGGCCGGCAATGTCAAAATCCGTTTTCTGAACGGTGGAAAAATCCATTAGCTTAACCATGTGGTTAATCATGCCCTGAAGTCCCATTTTGGCGCCGTCTTCGGGGGAATATATCCTGGTTACGCCGTATCCTTCCAGTTCTTTGATCTCGTGCGGTACAATGACACCGCCGCCGCCGCCGAAAATCCTGATATGTGAAACGCCCGCTTCTTTCAAAAGGTCCACAATGTATTTGAAAAATTCCACATGGCCCCCCTGATAACTTGACACGGCCACTCCTTGTACATCCTCCTGGATTGCGGCATCCACAATTTCCTGAGCGGATCGGTTATGACCCAGATGTATGACTTCCACGCCGGTATCCTGTAGTAACCGGCGAGTGATGTTTATGGATGCGTCATGACCGTCAAAAAGTGATGTTGCCGTAACAACTCTGATGTGGTGTTCGGGCTTGTAAACTTCAACGCTCATTTCCCCTCCCTTATACCATTAAAGATTTCCGATCCAAGGATAAATTCGGTTTGAAGCTCAATATAATCCTCAATACTGTAGTTCCGTGAAAGAAACCATCGGCGGAACGTCCACATATGGCCCAGCACGGAAATATTGTGTGCGACAAGTTCCATAGACTGCTCGCTAATGTGGGGCAACTCTCCCGATGAAATAAGACGTGCAAGAACTTCCATAAAGATACCGGTAATACGAACTTCGTTTTCAAGTACTTTTTTTCGCCATCGCGGCGGCAGAGATTGGGTTTCCTGGTATATAAGCAGAATATGGTCGCTCATGCGATTGCAGACCAAAAAATATTCCCGGATGACCTCGGCCAATGAATTGTGACCCCCGGATGCTCCGGACATTGCCTGCGAAACCCCCCGCTCGACTTCAGCATGGATTGCGTCGCAAACCAGATACAAAATATCTTCTTTGGAAGCGATATATTCATACAATGAACCGATGGAAAAACCTGTGGCCCGGGCGATTTGCCTTGTTGTGGTTTTATGAAAGCCCTGTTTGATGAAAAGCCGAACTGCGGCATCCACAATCTGACGATGCCGTTGCTCCACAAGATCAGGATTTTTTATCTGGGTGGTTATTCCTTTTATTGCGCGTATTTTTTTCAACATACCCTCGGGGAAAAATTTTTTGAAACCTGCTCAATTCCGGGCTTAAATTATGACTGAGCGCTTGTTCAGAATTCATACCATGTATCTGTTTCTGGTGTCAAGATTTTTTCACAGGGGAGCACAGATTAACTGCCTGTAATCAATGGCATGAGAAAGAAATAGGCAAATCAGGGTTGCCAACGCTATAAAGAGCATTATTTTAAAACTGAGCGTTCGTTCACTAAGTGCTCTAATTCATAACTACGATTACGTATTTTTGTATGGTCACTATTCCGTATAAGGTGAAGTCCAAAAGTTTGAAGTGTGAAGTGCCTAAAGTGAGCTAAAGTTAAGGAACGCG
>CAYPIW010000031.1:0-21753 GCA_964410925.1 uncultured Desulfobacteraceae bacterium | reverse complement strand
CTGGGGTGGTGAAAATCGCCATGTATACAGATGGAATTTTAATCCAATTTTTGTTCCATATCCTAAGGTTTCAGGTGTCAGGAATGATGAACAGAGGCGCTGACACCTGAAACCTGAAACCTGACACCAGGTATACGGAAAGGAATAAATATGGGATATTTTTTAAAGCCATACTATGGGCAATTTTAATCACCCCAGTTGATACCTTAGTAGGATTTCTTTTTTGATTCCTCCGAGGAGATATCAGCTGGCGTAGTGCCGCCTTGTCCTTTAGAACGTTTTTCCTGCATTTTCTCCATTATTCCTTCCCTTCGTTCTTCCCAGGTTTTGCGGCATTCTTCTCTGGTCAGAAATCCGTCGTTGTCAGTGTCCATTGCTTTAAAACGCTCTTCATGTTTAGCCATGTGTTCGTCTTTGCTAATCTTCCCGTCCTTGTCAGTGTCCATTGCATCAAAATACTGCCCCCCCTTCATATGACCATGGGGTCCTCCTGCCAATGCATAGTTGGTTCCCAGAAAGGTCACTGCACCTAAAAGCATCAAAATCATCATCAGTGTTTTTTTCATCTTCTTCTCCTTTCGCTGGTTGAATTGTTGTTGACACAGGTTCCATTCCATTTGTCTGCTCCTTAAGAAAAGCACAGACATCCATAAGCCATTAACACGGGAGAAAACCTAAGCATCAGTGCCTTTTTACTGATAACACCCGCATTAATTTTAATAATTGACATTCATACGGTTATGTCAAGTTTGAAAATAGCTGCCAGATTTATTATGTTAAACACGTCTATAGTTATTATATTGTATTCAATCAGTTATCCATTTGACAAAAGAGTGACGGCTGAATCGCAATTAACATCATGAAGAAAGTCTGGTTAGCGTGATCCTCTGCCAGCACTCATTTTCACAATTTTTACATCCTGCCGATTATCTTCCGATTGAAAAAAAAGAAACTCAATATCAACGGGTTCACCTCAAAAGCCATGCACAGAAAAATGTGCATGATGCACATTTTTCTGTGCATTTTTTAATCCCATTCGCTATCTATAATGCCGCATGTTTTCAAATAAATTCCTATAACAAGGCGTCAAATAAGGATATTTTGAATCTTTAAGGCAAAAAATAAAAGTTGGCACATATATTGAATAAAAATTGAAGCTTGCCAACAATGCGGCGGAGTTGTCATGTATTTTCGATTCAACAAGAGGATGTTTGGCTATGACCGACGAAAAAGAATTTATTGAGCGAAAGAAGCACAAACGATTCAGGGTCAAAAACGGTGCAATTGCTATGATCAGGACATTATCAGCAAAAAGGGATATGAGTTTGGATGAAAATCCCCTTGATACCAAGGTTCAATATTGTCAAATTAAATCCATCAATAAACATGGACTGGTGCTTTTTTGTATCGATAAAAACGGCGGCTCAGAAAAAACGGTTGAAATAGATCTGCTGTATGTTCAGGATAGTATCTGTTTTACATATTTGAAGAACGTACCGGTTAAAACTGTTGGGGTTTCCCAGGTCGGCGGAAATACCTCATCCAGTGACATAAAAACGATAGAGCGAGTTGTGCAATTCGGGCAAATGACGCTCTATCAGGAATCTCAATTGGATCGTTTTATCAAAAAATACAAAATCATGTAAATTTTTCGAGGTACAATCATACGGCCTTGAACTGTGAAATAACCGACGTCTAAAAACTAAACCCAATGGTGAAATGAAAACTTCCCGCACTTTCATGATGTTTTCTATCCAGTTTGTGCCCGTAATAAACTCCCATGGGACCGATGGGGGTGAGATAATGTAACCCGACCCCCGCTGAAGACCGAAACTCGTTGGAACCCTGGTCGAGAATAACGTTTTTCACGGCGCCCGTATCGTAAAAAAGTGAAACCTCAAAATCAGGTCCCCAGTCAATCCTTGCCTCTATATTTCCCAGGAATGCAGTTTGTCCTCCCACGGCGTCACCCTTGGCATCAAATCGAAGTCTGTTTTCATCAAATCCCCGAACCGTAGAGGTGCCGCCCAGGAAAAAAATCTGATCTTCCGGAATTGTACTGCTGTCTTCAAAGGGGGTAATATCTCCAGCCATTCCTCGAATCGCAAAGGTCAGGTTTTCCAGGGGGGTATAATATTTGCGGATCTCGAAACGACACTTGAGAAAATTATCCAGAGAATTATTAATTCCTTTGGAAACATCCAGAAGCAAAGAAGAGAACACCCCCTTTCTGGGGCGAATATAAGAATCTACTGAATTATACACAAGAGAGGGGCTTATGGTTAAAATTTCTCTGGGATCATATTTATCTTCATCACCGGTCGGTATGGGGTCCGACCTCCGAGGGTATTGCTCCTTGTAATTATAAACAAAAGAAATGTTGCCGTTAACTTTCTGAAAAAATTTACGATTAAATGACACCGAAACGCCCCGGTCCCTGGTGCCGAAATCCGTGTTAAACTCTTCCCTTTTTTCGGTGAACATGTTTATGGATGACTTGATTCGAGTGCCCATAAGCCGGGGGTCAACGATGCCCAGATCCCCCCGGTACCCGATCTGGCTGATTTCCGCACCGGCCCAAATTCCTTTGTTTAATCCTAAAAAGTTGCGGTTTCCGGTTAGGATGTTGGCGTAAAATTCCCTTTCTGTGTCATATCCTCCGCCAAATTGAATATAGTAAGGCTTTTTCTCTTCCACTTCCAGAAGCAGATTCACTGTGTCTTGTTTTTCCTTTAAGCCGAAGGTGTTAAAGCGTACCGAGTCAAAGGCTCCAATATCGCGGATATTGCGCTGAGATTTCAAGAAGTTATTTAGAGAAAACGGATCTTTCGGATGGAGTTCGAGTTCCTTTTCCATAACTCGTCCTTTGGTGATAAAATTCCCCGTGTAAGCTACCTGACCCATTTGAACAAAAGGTCCTTCATCGACCCCGTAGGTTATGGCGGCCCGGGTGTTGTCCTTGCTGATGACCGCAGTTCCCTTTGTCTTCACATGGGGGTATCCCTTCTCGGAAATCAGGGAACTCAGCGTGTTTTCATCACTGCGAATCATATGGTTTCGAAAAACGGATCCTTTTTTCAAAGTGATTGCCTCAAGGGCCTCAGCGTTTGATAACACGGTCAATCCATGGATCACCACGGACGTTACGTGCGTTTGAACCCCTTCGCTAATCTCCAGAGTGATGTCTACATGGGTTTTGTTTTCTTTAATGTCCCTGTGCGAGGTTGTTTCATCGGTAACCACCGTAGTCATGTATCCTTGCTTAAGATACAGAGAAGTTACCGCACGTTTATCCTCTTCCAGGGTTTCCTGAACCCATGCACCGTTTGCTATAAGTCCGGGTGTTCGGGTCACGGTCTGTTTTTTGATCTTTTTTGCATCAATCGCATGATTTCCGGTAAGATTAATGGAATTTACCAGGTATTGGGGCCCCTCATGAATCCGCAGGCGGATGCACCGAACGGGCATGCCGGCATCCCGTTTGGTTTCAGATGTCATCTCTATCCGGCAATCCTTATATCCGGCATTATGGTATCGTTTCTTTATGTTTCGAATACTTTTTCTTAGATTAAAATCATTGTTATTTCCCTCTTTAAACAGGATTAAATCTTTTTTAAGTGTAAGATCCCAAAATTCCTTATTGCCCTGAAAATCAATGTCATACCGGGGTCCTTCGTTAAGGGTCAGAAAAATAGACGCATTTTGAGTTTTGGCATCTTTGATCACGTCGGAAGTCACGACAACCTCGGGATATCCTTTTTTACGGTAAAACCGGATGAGGTTTATGATATCCTGATTCAATGTTTTTTCCTTAAAACGCCTCATAAAATCCGGAGTCAGGCGCGATTTGTACGTTTTGATCCGCAATTTAAGCCGCGGACTCGAAAAGGAGCGGTTTCCTGTGATTTCAAAGCGACGGATATGAAAAAACTTCCCCTTATTTATAGAAACACACCCCACGACAGTTCCATCCCCCGGGTCCACTGGATCCTCTGTGACGTCCAGCTTGACAACCGGTGTAATGTAGCCTTGATTTTTGAAAAGTTCGGTAAGGATCGCTTTTTTGCCGAAAAACGTTTCCGGTTGATAGACATTTCCGGGGTACAACTGCATGGCGTTGAGAATTTCTCGTTTCAACAGGGGGAAAGCGCCGCTGATTTTAATATCTTTAATCCGGGGATAGGGCGTTACTTGAAAATCAAGGGTAAATGGATCTTCTGTTCGGTCTGATTCGGAAACATGGATTGTTTTAAACAGTTTCGACGACTTCAAAGCGTTAAGGGAATTCTGAAGCCGTTTTGGGGAAAAGGGCTCTCCTTCCCGGATAAAAATAAGACGCTTTACCCGATCAACCCACGGGCCCGGATCTCCTTTTATCTCCCGGACATGGATCATAATTCGTGAAACCATCGGCGATCCGGGGTCTTCTTTTGTCTTGTGCTGAGCATATGCAGGGTTTTGGGCAAACCCTACCATTATCATCCACACCATTATCATCCACAACACTTCGGTTTTCTCGATCCAGTCTTTGCGGTTACATCTGGTCATATAAAAATGGGCCTTTCTCTATCTAAATTCAAGTCTGAATTGAAGCCCGCCGCCATAATGTCCCTCGGTATTCTGGAAGGCGTTTACTAAAAGATTCTCAAGAATTTTATATTCCGTGATCACTTGCTGAATGACCCTGGCATTTTTTGTCTGCATGCCATACTTGACGGTTACTCTTTTAGAAAGCTCTTTGCCCACGGCTACTTTTACCTCATCCGGCGCCCCGGCCTCTTTTGCTTGCGTATATTCCAGTTCTACAACATCCAGACCGGTGGCATCCTTGATTTGTTTTTGAGCGGTTTCAGCCAGGATATCCGCCAGTATCTTTGTCGAAGACCGGGATAGACCGCCTTGCCCTGCGATCAGTTCACGGGTTGTTCTTCCGGTGATCAACAAAGAAAGAATATTTTCCTGAGTTTCCCATGGATCGGAAGAAAGAGTAACCTTAAGATTATCCGGTGTTCCCGAGATATTTAAAAATACGGTCCATTGCCGAATTTTTATTTCGCTTTGCACATCAGTGGCCGGCTCAATTTTATACGGGTTGATAAAATCAAAGACCCCTTTTTTGACAGTATATTCCTTTTTTTGAAAATAGATGGTTCCGGATTCTACCTGGGCTCTTCCGCTGATCAGAGGTTGATTTACAGACCCGTATATGCGGAGATCAGGTTTAAGGGCCAGCAAGGCCATGTTGTTGTCTACGATAAAAAGTTCTTTGTAACGGGTGGTAATATCCAGGCTCATATCTTTTAAAAACGGCCATGGGATTTCCGATGGGGGCAGAGCCTGTTCCCGCGATTTTTTGCCGAGGCTTTCCGCAAGATTCAGCTCCACATCTTTATAATACTTGCCCTCGATGATTTGAATGTCACCCGAGACTGAGGATTTTTCAGGTGTGCCCCGAATATCCAGTTCGGCGTTCAAACGGGTTTCCAATGTGCCGGCAATCATAACAGGAAGGTCACGGGCTTTTAATTTGAGATCCATTCGTGAGGGTCGAAATTCCTTAAGATCAATGGTGCCCAACAGTTCAAAACTGCCGTCGTCCAGCATTCCCCGGATGTCATCCAGAACAACCGTTTCCGGGGTTACCCGGACACGGCCGTTCAGGTCGTGCATGTTCTGTAAAAGGCCGGGAACCGTCATACTGCAGTTCTTGATTTCAGCATCCGCACGGATAGATGGCTGGGACAGGTTTCCGTTTATGTAAAGAGAAAAAAGCACGTCACCGGAGACATTGGGGAAATCATCCGAGAAATGGGCGATGACTTCCAAAGGGAGGCTGCCATGGGTGTTAATATCAAGGTCGCCATTTAATTTGCAGGTACCGTTAAGGTTTAACATGCCTTGTTCAAGCAGGTCCAGGCGAACACCGGGAATCGAAATTTCTTCATATTTTAAAAAGGCATTGAAGTCTCGGGCTCGGAGCAACGGGGTTTCTTTAGAAAAAATCTCAATCCCGGAAATATTTGCAGAGCCTTTTATCTGATCCGGGGATCGGGCATTGCCGGTGACCTGGATTTTTCCGGTTATGGAACCATTCAGTTCGCTTGGCCCGGCAATTTTTAAATAAGGGGCCAGATTGGTGTTGTCAAACCCGGCGGATGCCGAAAAATCCCGGGTCTGAAATTGGTATGTTGCATCCAAAGCAACGTTCCGACCCCCGGAAATATATGCGGTCCGGTCCTTGACTTCAATCCGGAGCCGTTCGTCTTGCAAAGGCTGGGTGTTGAATCGCAACTCATACAGACCCACCTCGCCCTTGATCTGAGGATTTTCAAAGGCTCCCTGTCCCTGGAACATAAAGGAAACCTTGCCGGTGTCACCGTCTGCCAGGTGAAGCGGTGTCAGGTTTTTAAGGGAAATGCCCTCGGAAGCAAGTCGCAAGTGGTAATCTTTATTCAAAGAAATCCAACCATGGAGCAGGATTGTTTCGCCGGGCGCAATCACAATCTCAAAAGGATCAAGATTGAATCGATCGCCATCAAAATCTGAGGCCAGCCGGATCTCTTGAATTTTCCGGGTATATACGTCGAGATCTTCTCCTTTAACATTCAATTTTCCTCGGGGATGTGCGGTATCCCCTGAAATATGACCGTTCAAAACGAGTTTTCCCCGGATTCCCTCGACAAAGTCTTCAATAAACAGCGCGTCTCCTTTTAATGCAATGTTAACCCCGGGGTTTTTCAAAATATCACGCGTTATGGGATCATGTATCCGCACGGTGCCGGAAATATCGAGCAATGAATTGTGGTTGCGAATTTTTCCATGATCCAGGGAAAACATGCCTTCGGAAAATTGGATCTTTGCATTGGCATCGCCGATTTTCACCTGATCGAATTCTAAATTTTCCACCTGTAATTGTACATGCGCAATGGGCTCCGTAATTGTTCCTCCCCATTTGCCATGGAACTCCATTTTTCCCGAAGCTTTGATTCCAAACACTGACAATACTCGGGTCAGGTCGGGGGTATTGAATATAAACTCAGAGGCAACCTTATGGGAAGCAATGTCATAATTCCCGGAAACCTTAAGGTGAGTTTCATCTGCCCGGGCGCCAAGCTGGTGGACCGTAACACGCCCATTTTCCATGATTGCCTGTGCGTTCACGCGTGCATCAAGAGGGGAAAATGCCTCCCCGGCGGACAGGTTGCTTGCAACCAGTTCCAGTGCGGTTTCGGCCGTGAGCGTCTTTGGATTAATGCCCGTTCCTTTGAGTTCCATTAAAGAAGTTATGGATCCCTTGAGCCCTGGTCTGTTGAAGGGCATGGTTTCGAGCATTGTGTTTTTCTGATGCAGGGACAGATGATAAGATATCGCGTTTAAATCCGGACGGGACGAGATAAATCCGTCGGCAAAAGCCTTTTTAAAATCCACCCGGCCCTTGAGATCAAATGTGCCCGAGGCGGTATATAGATTTAAATCATTGAGGGTCAGGCATCTGTCTGTGAGACGGCAGCTTAAGTGCATTCGGTCAATTCTGTATCCGGAAATACTTCCGCCGGTAATCTCACAGGTAAGGAGGGCTTTTTCTTTTAAAAGGTCGGCATCCTTAAGGGTCAGGGTAACGTTTTGAAGAACCATAGGGCCTTTTTGGCCTTCAACCCTGTCTTCCGCTGTTTGGTATTGGAAAAAACCGTTTACCAGGTTAAGCTCCCGAATCACCACATTAAACGGAAGACGATAATCCGTGGACTTTGATTCTTCGGGTTCAGATGGGGAAAGCGCCTGTACGAGATTGAGCTTTCCCAGTGGATCCGTCTTCAAATAAATCCGGGGGGCTTCAAAAAACAAACTGTTAACGCATAATTCCCTTTGGAGGAATCGATTCCAGGATATACGCAGGAAAAGACGGTTCAATTCAATCAATTTATCATTTGTGGATGAGTTGAGCCGTACGTTTCGTAATTCAACCTCACCCCTCCACAGGGAAAGACGGCTCCCTGACCAAATTATTGTACCGGGAATGGCCTGATTGATCTTTGTCTGAATCTGTTGCCGCGCCCGATCCGTATCCAGGTAAGCCCTTGCTCCTATTAACAAAAACAAGAAAACGGCAATGACCGCCCCGACACCGGTAATTCCCCATTTAAGAAATTTCATAACGACCGTTTATGCCCTGGTTATGTAATATTATCTGTTTATTTTAATGTTGATTACCCTTTTTTGATGAATTCGTAAAAAGACGTCACTCCGGTGAAAACCGGAGTCCAGTTGCTCTGCAACTGATTGAAAAGACTGGATTCCGGCTTTCACCGGAATGACTGAAAACGGTATTTTACGACTTTTTACAAGTTCATCTTTTTTAAATAAACACTTCACCCTGGATGATGCCAGCGTCAAAAGAATACCGGTTGTGATAGGGTCTTGACAATAAAAATTTTGCTAAAAAGAAACACTCGATCGGTTTCCAAGAGAAACCCGCCGTCGCTGCGCTGTATTCAAATCAAATGAGTTTGCTATTCAACGTTACGCCTATTGCTTGACGTATTTGTTGAAGGCATGGTATACGGTTTGAGCGATTTTGGACAATTATGTTGGATTGACATCGAACATGGCAAAAGGCTTTATGAACAAACCATCCGTATCCACCACCTATAACGGCCTTTCTCGAATAAAACTGTATTGGGCGCTCTCCCGAACACCGCACGGTCTATTGGACATGGCTGCGCCCGCCTTCGCGGCGCTCCTGTGGATCGGAGAATTTCCTTCCCTGTATGTGATGATTTTAGGCCTGATTACGACCTTTGCGGGGTATACCGCTGTTTATGCCCTAAACGATGTGGTGGATCATCGGGCGGATAAAGAAAAACTAAAACGCGGCGGGCTTCAGAATTACGATGATTACCTGGACGCGGTTCTGGTGCGTCACCCCATTGCCCAGGGATTTCTCAGTTTTAAAGAAGGGCTTGCATGGTCAGCGGCCTGGGGAATCCTGGCGCTGCTGGGTGCATACCTGTTAAATCCCGTGTGTGCGGCAATATTTCTGGCCGGCGCTTTTTTGGAGAGCGTTTATTGTCTCCTGTGGCAGGTCAGTCATTTTCGAACCATTGTCAGCGGAGGCGTTAAAACCAGCGGCGCACTGGCTGCCGTGTTCGCCGTAGATCCCAACCCGTCTCCGGTTTTTATCTCCATCCTTTTCCTGTGCCTGTTTTTTTGGGAAATCGGCGGCCAAAACATTCCGGCGGACTGGACCGATATTGAAGAAGACCGGCAACTCAATGCACAAACCATTCCCGTGCGTTTCGGGCTTGAACGGGCGAATTCTATTATCCTGTGGTCGATTATACTCGCGATGATATTGACGGTGATTCTGTTTTTTGTGACCCGGGTGCGATTTGAAATTCCTTATATCCTGGCCGCCGTGTTCACGGGGGGATATCTGTTGTTAACTCCTGCCGTGAAGTTATACAAAACCAAAGAACGCCGGGAGGTTATGACCCTGTTCAATAAAGCCAGTTATTATCCTGTATGCCTTCTGGCGATTGTCACTATAAGATCAATGCTCTAATTTTATACGCATTTTTTAAGATGCGTTCTAAGGTTTTTCACCCACATGGACAACGGCGATTCCGTTGGTCAGTCTCCGATAGGTAATTTTATGAAATCCAATGTTCCTTAAAAGAGCCGACAATTCCTCGGGCAGCGGAAACATCCGTATGCTCTCGGGTAAAAGCAAATATGCCTGCCGGGAACCCACCAGAATTTGCCCGAGAAGGGGCATCACATGAAAAGAGTATATATCATACAGCCATCGAAACAATGGAGCGGTGGGTTTTGAAAACTCCAGGCACATTATTTTTCCACCGGGTTTAAGAATACGATGCATTTCTTTAAATCCCAAATCCATATGGGTCAAATTTCGTATTCCAAAGCCGACCATGGCCGCATCAAATGTATCCTCCGGAAATGAGATGGACTCCGCATTTCCCTGTATTAACTCAACAGGGTATCTCCGGACCGATCGATTCCGTTTGGCACGTCCGACCTGCATCATTTTACGGTTGATGTCGTAAATGATGACTTTGCCGGAAAGATCCACAGACCTGGCTGCCAGCACAGCCAGATCGCCGGTGCCGCCGCAGACGTCGATCACCCGGTCACCGGGTTTCAGATGCAACATTTCAATGGCGATTCTCTTCCATAGACAGTGGATGCCGAAACTCAGCAGCGTGTTCATGAAATCGTATTTGGTGGCGACCGTGTTAAAATGCCGCAGGGTCCTGCCGACTTTTTCTTCTTTGGGGATTTGCTGAAACCCAAATGGAACCAGAATCTCCTGATCCGGATGATTTCCCGCCGGAGTCCCCTGGACAGCACCTTTTTTATGCCAGATATTTTCAGTTCGTATCATTTTCTCAACCCGTTTTTACCAAATTCAGATAATATCGTCCGTGCTGCATATCAAAAGGCAACTCGAATATCAACCATTTGAAAATAATTCTTAAAACTTTTTAACCAATAACACCCGAATCGAGGTTTGATTCGATTCGGGTATCGTTAAAGGTTAAATGCCCTTACCCTTGAGAGCGTTAGTAAACTGTCTTAACTCACTCAAACAGGGTCACATATTTTCCGTACCCCTGTTTTTCCAAATCCTTGCTATGGATAAACCTTAACGCCGCCGAGTTGAGGCAATAGCGAAGACCCGTGGGCGGGGGGCCGTCGTTAAACACATGACCCAGGTGTGAACCGGCATGTTTGCTCCGAACTTCCGTACGTTTCATAAAAAATGAAACATCGCTTTTTTCCGTTATATTTTCAGGATCCAGCGGTTTCGTAAAGCTGGGCCATCCGGTTCCGGATTCGAATTTGTCTGTGGAGCTGAACAGGGGCTCTCCAGAGACGATATCCACGTATATGCCGGGTTCATGGTTGTCCCAGTATTCGTTTTTGAAGGGGGGTTCGGTGCCGTCTTGCTGAGTCACCTTAAACTGCAAGGGGGTTAATTTTCGCTTCAGTTCCACCTGGCCGGGGATATCGTACATCATGCCGGATGTATCCGGGTCCATGCGGGTCTTTTTCATAGCGATATTTCCGTTATCCATCATTTCCTTGTCAGTCATGTCAGGTTTTTTTATTTCATCCTTCATGTCCGTTTTCATACCCGCCCAGGTCTTTATCAAAAACTTGTCTCGACCCGAACCGGAGCGGTACCATTTATAACGGAGTGGATTTCTCTTGTAATAATCCTGGTGATAATCTTCTGCTTTATAAAAAGTACCTAGCGGAAGAATATCCGTTACAATGGGCCTGGTAAACGGTCCGGAATCCGCCAATCGTTTTTTGGAAGCTTCAGCCAGTTGCCGTTCCTTTTCATTGGCATAAAAGATGGCGCTCCGGTATTGTGAGCCCCGGTCCACGAACTGGCCGCCGGGATCCGTGGGGTCCACATGCCGCCAGAACACATCGAGCAGCTCTTCATAGGTAATTCGGGTTGGATCGTAACTTACCTGAACCGCCTCCACATGTCCGGTTTGCCCTGCCGACACCTCTTTGCAGGTGGGGTGGTCATCATGCCCTCCGGTGTATCCGGATACGACTTCAATCACACCGTCTACTTTTTCAAAATCGGATTCCGTGCACCAGAAACAGCCGCCTGCAAATACGGCGGTTCGAGTATTTTCAGATCGTTCCATCGTAGATTCCTCTGTTCCTTTATCCATGCTGATTGCCTGATAAACGCAGAACAAAACCATTGCCAGCGCAATGGTTAACATAATTATAGTTTTCATAATATATCTCCTTATCTGTTTAAATTCAAGTGTCGATACCCTGGTCTCGCATCCGGGTGTTTTGAAATAAAATAAGACAGAAACTTAAAGGGTGCAAAAATATGATTTAAGGATGCAGCGCGGCCGGATATGAAGTTTTACCAACTTGCTAATTTTTCAAACAGTGTTTATAATAATATTCAAAACGATTTTTTGTCGGAAATGTTCATCTTGAGATTTAGAATGTTTGTTGTGCCCATGAACTTTAATGTTCATAAAAGGTCTCTCATATTATCTGACAGAGGAGCACAAGAATGATTGATCTTATTTACCAGACGCTGGCAAAGATCGGTTACAGCCATCCGCTGCATCCCGCCATAACCCATATTCCAATGGGAATGATCATCGGCGGGTTTTTATTTGCCGTGGGTTCTGTGGTGATGAAAAAGGATGACCTGGCCAAAGCAGCGCATTATTGCTATACACTGGCGCTTATCTTTGTTTTGCCGACCATGATGCTGGGCTATATGGACTGGCTATATAAATTCGATGCGGAATGGAATCGTTTGATTTTGACGAAAATTATTTTGGCAGTGATGTTGACGGTTATGCTGGTGATCACCTTTTTTTATGGAAAGAATGTCAAAATCGATATTAAGCAGAAATTGATTCTTTATGGTATCTGTTTTGCCATTGCCATGGGCCTGGGATTCATCGGCGGAGAGCTTCAATACGGATAAAGCCGGGTAAGAGCGCATGCGATCACACGAAAAAGTTTATATTTTTTTAAACTTATGGAAACAGCACCGAATGCTATGCTATATAAAAGGCAATGGGTAAAATATATTATTTTTGACGGTAACGGATAAAAGGATGGGAGAAAAAATGGACAGGAAATTGAGGAATAGTATTATTTTTCTATGGGTTATTTTGAGTGCGGGATTGTGCTTTGCCGGATCAAATGCGTACGATCACAAGATTGCTGTTGAAAATATTGTGTTCGAGTGGAAACTGGCGGCTGAAACCATTCACATTCGACTGGCCGCAAAAACAGAGGGATGGGTGGGAATCGGTTTTAATCCGAGCACACATATGAAAGACGCTAATTTTATTATTGGGTATGTGAAAGAAGGTAGTGTCAAAGTTACCGATCATTACGGAACCACCAAGCGCCAACATGAAAAAGATACCAAACTGGGCGGTCAAATGAACATCTCGGACATTGGCGGAAAAGAAGAGAACGGTGTTACGGAGATTACATTTTCCATTCCTTTGAATCCGGAAGATCCCAGGGATCGTCCCGTATGGACAGACAAGGATAATACCGTGCTACTGGCCTATGGCTCCGGGCGCGACAGCTTCAGAGCAAAACACCAGTTCAAGACTGCGCTCAAAGTCAACATGAATACCGGCAGGTTTTCAGCACTGAAATGATTCCGCTGATCCTGATACCCGGCAGGATGAAGACTCTTGGTTTGTATTTCATTGCCGGTATCATCTTTTTCATGCCCGGTATAATTTGGGGAGATCAGGGTAACGATTCCACGCAACACCGCCATGAGAAACCGCCGGTACCGTCTGAAAGCCATTCCCGTCATGCCGGTTCTTTTGAAGGAGTAACTCGAACCGGGCATGAACAACAGGTGAGGGTGGACGAACGTCTGGGTGAACTCCTCAACCTCGACCTGGTATTTCGAGATGAAAACGATCGTGAGCTGAGGCTGAAAGATTTTATTGAAAAACCCGCACTGGTTCTGCCGGTTTATTTTTCCTGTCCCCAGGCCTGCAGCATGATGCTGGCCAGTCTGGCTTCCGCAATTAACCGGGTGCCGCTGATCCCCGGAAAAAACTATCAGGTACTGGCCATTAGTTTCGATGACCAGGAAACACCGGAACTGGCCCGGGAAGCAAAAAAGAACTATCTAAAACTGATCGAAAAGAATTTTCCGGAAGATCAATGGAAATTTCTGACCGGCGACCGGAAAGCCATCCATGAGCTTCTGAGCGGCCTGGGATATGGTTTGAAAAAAACAGGACCGCACATGTTTGTCCATCCGAACGTTCTGGTGGTTCTGTCTCCCACCGGTAAGGTCATTCGCTATTTATACGGCGTATACTTTTTACCTTTTGATATTGGCATGGCGTTGACCGAAGCTTCCAAAGAAACCCCCCAGTTGTCGATCCGGCGGGTGTTAACCTACTGCTTTGATTATGACCCCAAGAAAAAGACATACGTATTCAAAGCATTTCGGATTGTCGCCGTTACAACAATTCTGGTGCTGGCCGTGTTTTTGTTTTTTTTGCTTCGGAAAAAACGCATATAAAAGCGCTGACCGGAAACCATAACCAAGGAAAAACACCATGACGGATATATCCTCATATTTAGAGACCCCGTCTTCTCCAAAGCTTGTGGGAATTTGGGCCTGGTTGTTGACCACCGACCATAAACGCATCGGCCTTTTGTACTTGATGGCTGTTTCGTTTTGGTTTTCTATTGCTGTGGGACTGGGCCTTCTCATCCGGGTGGAATTGATGACGGTGGGAGAAACCATCATGTCCGCCGAAACCTACAATGCGGCATTTACCCTTCATGGCGTAATCATGGTTTTTTTGTTTATCATTCCCGGAATACCTGCCATTTTAGGTAATTTTCTGCTGCCCATTCAAATCGGCGCAAAGGACGTGTTTTTCCCGAGGTTAAATCTGTTTTCCTGGTACATCTATATGGTTGGCGGTATCTTTGCGATCATTTCTTTGTTTACCGGGGGGCCGCCCAATACGGGATGGACATTTTATGTTCCCTTTAGCGTGCAAACAGAAAGCGGGGTTACATTTACGGTATTGGCGGCGTTTATCCTGGGAATGTCTTCCATGCTGACGGGGCTTAACTTTATCACCACCGTCCATCGCCTGAGAACGCAGTCGATGGGCTGGCTGCAGATGCCGCTCTTTTCCTGGTCGATTTATGCCACGTCGTGGGTTCAAGTCCTGGCAACACCTATTCTTTCCATTACACTGCTGCTTGTCGTGATTGAGAGAATTTTTGGCGTGGGGTTGTTTGATCCGAGCAGGGGAGGCGACCCCATACTGTATCAGCATCTGTTCTGGATGTACTCCCACCCGGCCGTTTACATTATGATCCTGCCGGCCATGGGGATAATTTCGGAAATCATGCCGGTATTTTCCCGTAAGGCTATTTTTGGATATAAAGCCATTGTCGTTTCATCCCTGGCTATTGCCATCGCAGGTTCCCTGGTATGGGCACACCATATGTTCACCAGCGGCATGAGTGACACGGCGGTCTTTGTTTTCTCCCTGCTCACCTATGCCGTTGCCATTCCCAGTGCGATCAAGGTGTTCAGCTGGGTGTCGACCCTGTATAAAGGCTCCATCGTTATGAGTCCGCCGCTGTTTTTTGCATTGTGTTTTATCTACCTTTTTTCCGTGGGGGGGTTGACGGGACTGGTGCTCGGTGCCGCAGGAACCAACATTCATGTTCACGATACCCATTTTGTAGTTGCGCATTTTCATTTTGTTATGTTCGGGGGCGGAGCGTTTGGTTTTTTCGGCGGGCTTCATTTCTGGTGGCCCAAGTTATTCGGCCGAATGTACAATTTTAAAAGAGCATACATTTCCGCAATCCTTTTGACCACGGGCTTTGTCCTTCATTATATTCCCATGCTGATTTTGGGTCTTCAGGGAATGCCCCGGCGGTATTATAATTATCTTCCCCAGTTCGAAACCGGAAATTTTTTTGCCGGAATCGGTGCAGTTTTCATGGTTGCCGGCATGGGTTTCATGTTTATTAACCTGGTGCAGGGCTTGTTAAAAGGAGAACGTGCGCCGGCAGATCCGTGGGGAGGCACCACACTGGAGTGGGCAATTCCGTCTCCACCGCCGCTGCATAATTTTGTTCATGCTCCCCAAATAAAACCGTATCCCTATGATTTTTCCCATGTAAAAAAGAAAGAATCAGCACATGGACAGGTGTAACATATTATGAAGGGTGAAACGGCGTCACCGGATAAAATCGGCGTTAAATTGGGCATGTGGCTGTTCCTTTATACGGAAATCATGCTGTTCGGCGGGCTGTTTGTTCTTTATGCCGCATACTACACCCGGTACACGGTGGATTTTATCCAAGGGGGCAAATCCCTTGATCTTTTCATGGGCGCATTCAATACCATCATACTTTTAACATCCAGCTTTACCGTGGCCGCATCCTTTACCGCCGTTCGCCGGCAGAGAAAAAGGATCGCTCTGGGAATGGTCTTTACCTCGATCATTTTTGGATTGCTCTTCCTCGTGAACAAATACTTTGAATGGGGCCATAAATTCGAAATGGGAATATATCCCGGGTCCCCGGCCCTGGAATCGGGCGGGCATGGAGAAAACATTTTTTACGGATTATACTATGTGATCACCGGACTCCACGGATTGCATATTGTTATCGGAGTGACACTGCTTTCCGTGAGTTTTTATTTTATTGCGAGCAACCGCGTTCACGCGGAGCGTTACGCGGTGCTGGAAAATTCAGGACTATACTGGCACCTGGTCGATTTGATTTGGATCTTCATCTTTCCTTTGTTTTATCTGATAGTGTAAAAAAAAGAGAGCCAAATATACTGGCACGATGAGTTTTGTGTGAAAGACAATGGTGTGGAACATATTTTGAGTTATTCCAAGCTGACCGCCGTGTTATGCGTGTTGTTCGGGCTGACGGCGGTTACCATCGCCGTATCACGGGTGGATCTGGGGATACTCAATATTTGGATTGCGATTTTGATTGCATCCATAAAAGGCACGTTTGTGATCCTTTTTTTCATGCATTTGAAATATGAATCTCGATTATTGAAGATGGCATTTGTCGGAACCGTGGTCTGTCTGGCCATATTGATCGGATTCATTTTCTGGGATATCTCTTTTAGGTAAAAATTATGATTCCAGTGTCTAATCCCGTGGCAGGGGTGAATCAGGCATTTTATTATATTCTGGGGTTTTCTCTGGTGCTGCTTTTAGGGATCACGATCATCATGATTCTGTTCGTGGTCAAATACCGCCGCAGTAAACACCCGGAACCGTCCGATATCCGGGGAAACTGGAAACTCGAAGTCCTGTGGACCGTGATTCCGTCGATCATCGCCCTGTCCATGTTTTATTTTGGATGGTCTTCCTATACGGGTTTGAGAAATGTTCCCGAGGATGCCATTGAAATCGAAGTGATCGCCCAGCAGTTTTCATGGCTTTTCGTGTATCCCAATGACAAAGAAACAGAAAATGATCTGGTGGTCCCTTTGGCCAGGCCCATCAGATTGAATGTCACCTCGTCAGACGTTCTGCACAGCCTGTATATCCCTGCCTTTCGCATCAAAATCGATGCGGTTAAGGGCCGGTACAATTATGCATGGTTTCTGCCGGACAAGCTCGGATCTTTTTTTGTTCAATGTACGGAATTCTGCGGTGTGGGTCATTCGGAAATGAATGCCACGCTTCGCATCGTTCCTATAGCTGAGTACGAATACTGGCTCGAACAGGATGAAGAAGAATAGCCGGACGGTTTTGGATGTGCATTTTTAAACAACGGATGAACCCGTATGAAAGCAAAAACCATACCCCCTGTGAGGGGTCATTTACGTATTGCGAGCATTATCGATTGGCTTGGCCTGGTAAAGCTCCGGATCAGCATCATGAATGCGGCTTCTGCGCTGGCCGGTTATGTAATCTTTCGCCCGTGCTTCGGGTGGGATTGGATTGGGACTGTGGCGAGTGTGTTTGTTCTGGCATGCGGATCGGCGGCGCTGAATAATTATCAGGACCGGGATTTAGACGGATCGTTCTCCCGAACGCGGGAACGCCCCCTGCCCAAACACCTCATATCCGCCCGGCATGCCCTCATGACATCCATAATCCTGATAATCAGTGGTTTGGGCGGTCTCTTTATAATTTATCCCCTGGGGGTACCGGTGACGTTGGGGGCGCTGGCAGTGATGCTCTATAATGGAATCTATACGCCGTTGAAGAGAAAATCCGTGCTTGCCATTATCCCGGGTTCGATTTGCGGCATGCTGCCGCTGTTGATTGGCTGGGTTTCGGCCGGCGGCGGCATTTGCGCTTCACAGATTTTGGTTTTCATGGCCGTGCTCGGACTCTGGCAGTTGCCCCATTTTTGGCTGATTCTTTTGTCCGGCCAGGAGGAATATGGGAAGCCGGGCCTGCGGAACATGCTGGGCATGTTTTCTATTGAGCAGCTAAACCGGATTATGTTTGTGTGGGTTCTGGCGTTTGCCTGTGTGGCCATGGTGTTGCCCATGGTTCACGTCATTATAAACACCTGGTTAAGGGGAGGGCTTTCAGTTTGCATGATGATGCTGGTCTCGCTTTTCGCTCATGTATTATTCTTTCGTCATAAGGTCTCCGGCTATTCATTTTTATTTAAATCCCTGAACATTTCTATGGGCTGTGTTCTGTGGGTCGCCATAGCGGATCGGATGATTCTGGGAATGTGAAGAGAATTTTGCTCAATTCGGATGGCGCTGTCATGTATGCTTTTGTTGATCCTGCTGATGCAGAGCGGCCGGAAACGGTGAAAGTCCTGAATGTTCTCAAAACTATGCCCCACGAAAAATGAGAGAAGAAGTGATGGACAAAGGTGAAAAAGTCGCCCTTTTGGCGATAGCAATAAATCTGCTTCTATTCGGTATAAAATATGCATTTTCCAGGCTTTCGGGAAGCATTGCTCTAAAGGCCGATGCGTTTCATTCCCTATCCGACGTTGTGGCATCTTTAACGGTTTTTGTCGGATTGATCATCGCCAAACGCAAAACAAAATCATTCCCCTACGGACTTTACAAAGTTGAGAACCTGGTATCCTGCATGGTTGCACTTGCGATCTTTTATGCGGGCTACGAAATTGTGATGGAAGCAACAGAAGGTATAGCGGTCGAGCTGCAAAACATATGGTTAACCATTGCAAGCGTGCTGTGCGTAATGCTCATTGCTTACGGATATTCACGATATGCAACCAGAGTTGGCACAGAGATTAATTCGCCCAGTTTAGTCGCGGATGCCAAACATATCGGCGTGGATATGTTTTCCAGCGCCATGGTGCTGGTCGTACTTTTATCAAGCTTTGCAGGCCTCAATCTGGACAGAATCTCCGCCTTCATTATCGTGGCCATCATTGCCTGGAGCGGCGGTAAAATCCTGATTGACGGCATCCGCGTGCTGCTGGATGCATCTTTGGACTACAAGACCCTGAGCATTGCTGAAAAACTGATTCTTGCCGAACCTCAAGTCATGAAAGTACAGCATCTCACGGGTCGAAATTCCGGGCGCTACAAGTTTATAGAAGCCGATATTTTCTTGAAAACCGCTGAATTGGATAGGGCGCATTTTATCGCCAATCGGATTGAATCAAATATAAAAAGTCAAATAAAAAATGTGGACCGCGTGCTTATTCACTATGAACCGAGCAAAAAAGAAAACTTTATTTATGCCATGCCGTTGCAATACGCAAACCAGCAGCGCATTTCCCGTCACTTTGGAGAAGCTCCTTATTTCGGGCTGATCACTGTCAGAATAAAAGATAAAAAAGCAATTGAGCAAAAAGTCATTGAAAATCCCTTTACTCAGGTAGAGCACGGAAAAGGCATTCTGGTTGCGGAATTCTTGAATAAGCATTTGGTCGACGTGGTTATTACTAAAGAGAGTTTCGAGGGAAAAGGACCCTATTATGTATTCTCCAACGCTGCCGTAGATAATTTAATTACCCGGGAGGAGACGGTGGAAAACGCTTTGAAAAGCCTTGGGATTTTCTTTTAGATATCATTAAGAAATCCAACAAAACGGGACCGGCCAGATTCGTGTGGTCTCCATCACATATCAGCATATCATTATATTGACACAACCATAATTTTTTGAAATAATTATTTTGATTGCGCTTCATTTTTTCATCTTACTTTTTCCAATATCAACACAAACCGTTAACGCAAGGATAAGTGATGAAGAAATACATTTATAGCGGACTACTTATTGTTGTTGGAATTATCATCGCATTTCCTCTGTTCAGTCTCGGTTATTACACCATGGTTCGTACTTCCACACCGCAATTCTGCGCATCCTGTCACGAAATCCAGTTCGCTTACAATACCTGGAAGACGTCAACCCATGTAAACAATGAACAGGGATTTGTAGCGGATTGCATGGACTGTCATCTGCCGGCTCCCCATGACACCTTTGATTTTTTTTATGCAAAAACCGCTCATGGAATCAAAGATATTTTTGTTCATTTCACACAGGATATGAGCCGGTACGACCATGAGTTACAGCGCCAAAACGCGTATGTTTCTTTTAAAAACGACTCGTGTCAAAAATGTCATCGCAACATTCTTTACATGCCCGACAAAAGGGGAGCAATGCTGGCGCACCGGTCAGTGGTTTATGCAAGAGCGGGTTATGAGAAAAGATGCGTGGATTGTCACAGGAATTTGGTGCATCATGCCAGAGAATATTATGGTTATAAACAATATGAAATCAGTTACAGGGGGTTAGGCTTATAAAAAGGGGAACAGTTAAAAGAAAGGAGGAGAGCCAATGGTTCAAAAACCATGGTGTTGGACCTTACCGATGGTTTTGATGATCATCGGGGCATTAGCTGCTGTCGGAATTGCCCAGAATGTTACAAAAGAGAAAGAATTTCGAATTGAGCGCAGTATGCCCAAAGAGGCCATCGCCTGCATCGACTGTCACAAGCGAGAGCATCCCGGACTTTTTGCCGACTGGGCTCGCAGTCGTCATGCCAGCGCAAACATCACCTGTTATGACTGCCATAAAGCCGAAGCATTTGACCCGGACGCAAGTCAGGAGCATTACAAGCAGTACCAGCGATCCGACCAACCCTGCGGAACCCGTGAATACAAGATTCCGGTGGCTGCCGTTGTCACGCCCAAAGATTGTTCCCGGTGTCATCCTGATGAAGCCAGGCAATACAGTCTCAGCAAACATGCCAATACAATGGAGATCATATGGAAAATCGATCCCTGGTTGAATAAGGGAATGAATAGCGATATCGAGCGAGCCTCCGGATGTTTCCATTGTCATGGCACTGTGTTGAAAATGAAAGACGGCACGCTTGACCCTGAGACGTGGCCCAATGTCGGAGTGGGTCGAATCAACCCGGACGGCAGCAAGGGAAGCTGCACCAGTTGCCACACGCGTCATATGTTTTCGGTCATGGAAGCCAGGAAGCCCGAAGCGTGCGGTCAATGCCACCTGGGGCCGGACCATCCACAGATCGAAATCTACATGGAGTCCAAGCACGGCGATATCTACACCGCCCACGGAGACGATTACAATTGGACCGCCGCACCCGGCACCTGGACGCCAGGCGTGGATTTTCGGGGTCCCACGTGTGCGTCCTGTCATATGTCCGGAGCGGGGACAACCTTAACCACACACGATGTTACGGAGCGTTTATCCTGGGAGATCCAGGCACCGCTGACCATCCGGCCTTCAGAATTCAAGCCGTTTCCGGCCAAGACCAACTGGCAGACCGAGCGTGATAAGATGAAGGTGGTCTGCACCCAATGTCATGGGAAAACCTGGGTGGACGATCATTACGTCAAGCTGGATAAAGTTGTAGCAGAATATAATGATGTTTATTTTAAACCTGCCGAAAAAATATTGAATCAACTGTACGATAGCGGCCTGCTGGACAAAACCGGATTTTTCGATGAGAGACTGGAAGTCGAATACTATGAACTCTGGCATCATGAAGGAAGGCGAGCCCGTATGGGTACGGCCATGATGGCGCCGGACTATGCCTGGTGGCACGGTTTCTATGAATGCAAGAAACGGTATAATAATTATATGGAAGAGGCTCGGGATCTGATCAGGCATAACAAAAAAGCATATCAGGCGACAGACTATCCCAATGCCACGGGGACTACCTCCAAACCAAAAGAAGTATTCCCTTCAGACCAGTAAACTG
>CAYPIW010000030.1:0-27813 GCA_964410925.1 uncultured Desulfobacteraceae bacterium | reverse complement strand
TATGAAATCCCACGGTCTGGAGGGATCAAGTTCATGCCCGATTGGTTGGATGGATGATCTTTATGAATTGGCAATGGATGCGGATAAAGTACTGACTTTTTGAAGATATTACGTATAATTTTTAGTGTATCGATTTGATAACAAGCGGCGGCCTGTTTATGGGCTGCCCTATTCGTTTGAGTATCGGCGGAATGAGACGGCTGTTCATCGTACCATGATATTTGAATATTTTCGAACGGAAACTGACACAGTCATTCGTTTTGGCGCTTTTCTCGGCGTCTTCGCCATTCTGTCGACAGCAGAGCTTTTCGCACCCCGAAGGCGACTGACAATTTCCAAAAGCCGTCGCTGGTCCACCAACCTGACCATCGTCGCCTTGAACCCTCTATCGGTCGGGCTGATTTATCCTGTTCTACCCATCGGGATGGCTCTGCTCGCCTCTGAGCAAAGATGTGGACTGGGCACCTACAAGGCTCAAACTGCCATGGGACACACGGATATGGTGATTGGCCTTTCCCAATACCGCGACCCAAAAAAGCTTTCCCTGCCGCATCTCCTGATCCTGCCATTCGTGGGTGACCCCGGCCGGGTGCCCATCAACCGGCATTGATGTCCGAGGCCGCTTCAACCGCCAGCAGGACGAACGTCAAACAGCAACCCGATAAATCCCGCCTTCGATACAATGTCGGTTTTTACCCTTGAACATTTTGATGAAAAATTAAAATGGATCCAACACGGATATCTTACTATGAAATTTATCCAAACCAATAGATATCAAGACACCGTCGATTTAAAAATATCGTTTTCTGATCTCAGGTCTGGCATTTGCTGTGATCTATTCAGACTATAGCACGAAAATGAATCATTTAAAAGCGTGTGCATAACTTACGATTATCTGATGCTTCCAGTAATATTAATAGGTTATGATACTATTTAGATATCGATATCTTTTGTTAAAAACTATTTTCTAATCTAAATTTACCTCCGAACCTGCATGGTTATGTCTTTCATCTCTCCCTTTGGGACGGTTTACCGCACAATATTAGGTGAGCGAAGCTTGATGAACTCGTATAAAGTCCGATATAGACGGTTTCGTAAAAAGTTCAAATTCAAGGCATGCAAATTTTGTAATCATGAGGCGTACTTTTCGTACGTTGAATGATTGCGAAATGCAGCACAACAAAGAAGTTGGGCTTTTTACGAAACCGTCAAGCTTGTATCAGCATAATACTGATACTATTCAAGGTATGGTTTGCAAACCGCAAAAATTATGGTCTTCATTTTTCTGAATGAAAGGCAAAATGTCACAATCACCGAAAGTAATTAATAATGCATTGACAATAATAAGAGTATATAATATATAAATTTTATGAATAAAAACAATTCGATAAACCAATCCGATCTAAAACTGAAACAAGACTTGTCGTATCTTATTTCCAAGTACCGGCATATCTTATCGGCTTACCTTTTCGGATCAACAGCCCTTGGAATATCGAATTCTGATAGCGATATGGATATTGCCATTCGAATCGACAAAAGTCTTCCATCCGATTCCTATCTTGATCTCAGAATTCAACTAACCGATGATTTGGAAAAATACCTGGGCTGTAAAGTGGATATAGTGGTTTTAAACACCGCATCTCTTAAAATGATTCACCAGGTAATCGTAAATGGGAGATTGCTTTTTTCAAGAGACCGGGAGAAAGAACAGGACTACATGGTTCAGAAAAGAAAAGAATACTTTGACTTCAAGTATTATATTAACAAAGACATTCAGGAAATGAGGTCCTACTTCGGGGTATCTGAGAATGCTTGATCGTGAGGTCATTGAATCCAAGTTTCGATTTTTAAGAGAATATTTAAACGATCTCAAAGATTATGAGTCTATATCGCTGAGTGATTATAAAACCAGCAAGAAAGACCAGCGCTTTGTAGAACGTACATTACACCTTGCCTGTGAATGCTGCCTGGACATTGCAGCACATATTATTTCACGAGCGGGTCTGAGGGAGCCTGCAGATAATAAGGATCTGTTTGTTATCCTGTTTGAAAATAGCATAATTTCTGAATCCACGCATCGTGCAATGACGAAAATGGCAAGGTTCCGAAATATAATCGTTCATGATTATGCTCGTATTGAACCGGAAATTGTTATCGGTATCCTCAAGAAAGACTTAAAAGATTTCAAACAATTTGCCCAACAAATCATTCGTTATATGGACTCGTGAAATCTGGGTCTTGCAAGAAAATCAATCAACCCGTTCCCCATTCAACACGAAAGATCGCCCGTTCAAACACCCCGCCTTGTCCGTGGGAAAGACCCTTCCCGGTAAGAGAAAGTCCGTGATCTGCTGTGAGAACCAGTCTCCGTTTTTGCGTCGCACATATATTTTGCAGCCGGGGCAGTTCATTTTCAAGAAATCTGCAAAGCACTGCAGGCATCTCGGCCAGACGCAACACGCCGGTGTGGGCACCGTCATCCACCAGAGAAATCCGGATCACGGCAGCTCTGTCAGGTGCAAAGGGAGGAAGGAGTTTTTCAAGACCATAGATTTCGTTCCCTTTAAGGTGATGATATGGGATATCCCTTGAACTGAATTCATCCATGGCATCATCGAGAAATCCGAAAAGGGAAGAAATCGCGGGTCCTGTTTTGGGAACCGCTTCGAGTCGATGCCAGGAAAACGCGGGTTCATACATATCACATCTCAGGCTGGCCATTGTCTCAAGCCATACATCCGGAGAAACACCGTCAAGAATCAGAACAAGGGGATAATCCTTTAAAATTACCGGCTCAACCGGAGACAGCATATTCAGCCACGCTTCCCCTTTTTCAGCAATAATTTGCAGTTTCTGATCCACAAGGGAACGGAGTTCTTCCGTGCACCAGGAATCGACCCGTATTTGAGAAAGGGGAATCCGCACACGAAGCACTTGGGGAAAGAGGTCATTCCAGAGAGATACCATTCTTTTCAGAACAGTTAATCGCCCGGTGATCTGCCCGGAAACTTGCGGATCCACATGACGGGAGGTGATTCCGGCATGCCCCGCATCATCCGTCACCTGCACAGGCGTCTGGTAAAGCATTCGCCCGGCCAATAAAAGCCAGGCCATACGAACGGCATTGGAATGAAAAGGCTCGTTTTGAATAAAGGCCAAAAGATCTCGATCATCCAAACGATTCAGCGCATGTTTCAGATTTCGGGACGGAAATTGCCTCTCCAACGCATCCTCCATTTCACGGATGGTCATGCCTGCCTGCTCTTTAAAAAGAGCCGGATGCATCATAGACCACCAGGACAGGGGAAACGTTCTTTCCACCGGTGAGATATCACGATCATCCTGAATGGCAATCACCGTGTTTTCTCCGGAAGCACCTATCCATTGCGTTACGATTTCACTCACCTGGTTCGGTGCCAGCCTTCTGCCGCCCAGATGGGAATAGAGGTCCGTTAATCCCCGCTTTTCAATCTTAACCCGGCCTGCCAGTGCCTTTGAAATTTCTTCGGCAGTCGTATAGTCCAGCAGGTCAAGAAGAACCGAGACTGAAGAGCGCTCATCCTCTAAAAGCGTAAGCAGGCTTTTCAGCCGTTTAATCTTATCCGGATCCGCATCCGCAAGGGCAAAAATCCGAGCGGAAATGACTTCTCTTACCTTGGGATTTTTCAGAATAATAAGATATTCCTTTAAACATTTTTCAATGATCTTCTCGTGATTCTCTTCTTTGAGAGGTGTGGGGGTTTCACCGGGAATAAACGCACAATTGCATACGGGTGATCGCATCAGTTCTTCGGAAAGATTTCTTTTGCACATCTCAACTTTGGGACCTTCCAGTTTATGAAAAAGACCCTCCAATCCCGCGGGCCGGTCCAAAATTTCAATGGCGGCAAGCCGTTTTAACAGCACCATGGCTCTTGTGGCAAACCTGGAAAGCGGCTTTCCGGCAAAATGCGTGTAATGTTCGTTGTGCTTTTTGACGTAATACACGGCATAGGCCGTTCGAAATCGATCAAATGCATCCTGTAACCGGGACGGGTCATCAGCGGTCACCAGGTCCTCCGGATAATCCAGCATCCCCATGACCGTGCGTTTCAGCGCTGCGATATCGATGTCCTCACGACAGGCACGCTCAACGGCGGTATGTTGAACATAATGATTGACAAAAACGAATTGTTCCACCTGCCGAACCAAAAATTTTTTTATTTTCCTGATAAACTCAATATCATGGAAACTCAGGCCCTGGTCCCGCCACCCTTTGAGAAATCGCTCCAGACCTTCACGGGCTGGATAAGAAATTTTGATTTCTTCGCAAAGGTTGATCAATGCATTCAAACGGGAATTCAATGTGCCCAGGTCAAATGCTTCAAAGGCGGAAAATTCAGAAAAGGCAGAAAGACGTTTTGCCGTATCACCAACAGTTTTTACCGCCCAGTCACGAAATTTGACAACAGACTGCCAGGCTTCGCGCTGCTGCCTCAATCCAAAAGATTCCCAGCGGTCATCCGGACAAAGAAATCTACACTCATTCAGAAGCGTTTCCCGGTCGTATTTCCCGATGACTTCTCCGGGGGCCAATGCATCTGCGTTTTTAATCTTCAGAAGTTTGAGAAACTCCAGAGGCATTGCCCGGCCATTTTTCAGCAGCGTTATTAAACCGCCGAAAGCAAGGGCTGCAAGAAGAAAATATGCCGTATCTTCAGGCAGGCCAAACCTTCCGGTTTGCAGGGAATGGAGTACGTCGGAAAGCTTTGTCTCCCCGGAGCCGCTGATCAGACCAAATACGGTTGAAAGCAGGGGATGGTTCTCATGATCCGGTATAAAAACATATGAGCCCGCCCGCAATTCCACCAGTCCGAGCGGTATGGCCAAGCCCTCTATTGCATCGTTTAATCCCCGTGAATGCGACTCCCGAAGGCTGATGTTTCCCGGAAAGATAAACTCATTAATCAGACGCTGATAGTGCATGGGCAAAGGGGATATTTTTCTGGGTGCAATTTCCCTGTACCCGGGATATCGTTCTTGAAGAAGGATTTCGCCGGCCTGATCAAGAAGTCTTTCAAAGCGCCTCATCTGCCGGATGACCGGTTCCACATCCATTCTTAAGTCTGAGAATCTTCCCTCATAAAAGAGACTCAAAACCGCATCATGTGCGGCAGGACTGAGTTTTTCAACAGCTTCCCAGGCCGTCTCAATCATAGGGGCATCTGCCGGATTCGACGGATCCAATGCCGATGAAACCTGCTTGGCTGCAAAATATTCACGAAGAATCGATGTTTTCTTCTGATCCATGGAAATGGGAATTTCCCACACAGCGGTATGTTTAGCCTTAAAATCTGTTTTTCCGAGACTCATGACCACAGCAAAATCCGTATTCCCGCCGTCAAACCCATGCTGAATCTCATCGTTTAAAGAAGATTCTTCTCCCTGACCTAAAAAGGAGACAAAAACACGGCGGTCGCTCTTAAGCCATTTCACGGCATGATGAACCCCCCGCTCCATGAATTCGGGTCCGGGCCAAGAGGAGGATTCGGGCAGTTCGGCAAATACCGACGACATCAGCCGGTTATCATCCGGAGAAATTTCCGATTCAACTCTCAAAATTCTGGCTTTCAGTATTTTCGTAGGATCTTCTTCGGTAACGACCTCGTACCTGACATCTCCTGCATCACCGGTTTCAGACGGATGTTTGACAAGAAATTTACTTTTTTCTACCAGAGGATCCAGAATCGCTTGTGCAACAAAATCCACGTTCAGGCTCGGGTCATGATCGGAAAGCGCACAGGAAACCTGATCGGTTAAGTCTCTAACCGAGGGAATATCCGCCGTTGGATGAATCCGGTAAAGAACCAGGACCCGGACAATTCTGCGGGCAAGCATTCTGTCTTCCGGGTCAACCACCTGTTCAATCACTTCATCCAGATGGGGAATCACATGCCTGGGATATACATTAAATCCGGAAAATTCCGCCAGCTTCCGGGAAAAATGTTCATAAATGCTGTCAGGCCCTAACAATTCATAGGCCGGACGATCCAGAATCCCTGATATCTGTCTGCTTTCATCTCCGGTAAGCTGTGAATAAACAAAATCCACAATTCCTCTGTGCTCTGAAAAAAGGTCGCCCAGACCGTCTAAAAGTGCGATACATACCGGATGAACCGGATAGACGGCCTGAAAATCTTCAAAACGCCACTTAAATGAAGGAAACTGCCTGCAAAAATACTCGTAAACCCCGTGAATCGCATCACCGGATCCGGCTTTCTTCTTTACCAGCCGTTCGGATATCAGCGCTTTGATATGAACCGTGGAAAGGATAAATTTCACCGGGAAACGGTCCTTGATCTTTTGAAAGGTAACCTGGGAAATGTCGCCGGTCCGCTCGATGCTTTCTTGAACCGCCCCGACAATCCAGACCGGTTCTCTGCCCGAAAGTTCACCGATGAATTGCAATGTCCGTGCGTCTTCATTTAAGGCGCGGGTATCCGGCTTTGAACGGAAAAACTCGGAAAGTTCATCCATGACAATCACAAGCCCGTCAAAACCTTCATCTCGTATGGCCCTTAAAACCCTTGCAAAGGTTTCATGCCGCTCTTCAACAAGGGTTTCGGGTGCCGGCATGCCAATACTTTTCATAAAACGCATTCCTGACGTATATGCCTGACGGGGATCTTTGCGGAGAAATTCCTCAACCCCCTGTGCAGTATCCGATACGCCTGCCTGACCTGCAAAGGCTGTAGCCAGTTCTTTGTTTTCAAGGAGCGTCGCAAAATAATTTAAAAATGCGGAGATCGGCGTTAATTTTATTTCAATGCCGTGTGATGCAAAAGCCTTTTCCACGGCTTCAACGATAATCCGTTCCAGAGGGGTTGCCCCTCTGTATTGGATCAGGGAAATATCGACGGTTAAAAACCTGCGCCCTGATGCCTTGACACGGCTGAGCCCCCCATGATGACGGGACAGCACTTCAGACCCGGGGGTGTCTTCGAGCCAGGCGGTAAGTGTGGCCAGAAAATGGGATTTGCCGGATCCGAAATCACCCTGCAGAAAAAAACCCCGCCCAGTTTCTTTGAGCAAAGCATCTGAAATCACCGAAAAATGTGATGCCACGTCTGAGGTAAATACAAAACTTTTGGTAATGGATTCAGAACGGGTCCTCCCCTCTTCCAAACGAATGACCGTCTGGACCGGCGGAACCTCGACAAGATCACCGATTTTAGGGAAACGGCTCATCTCCTCTACTCCAGGATTTTTTTTATGTTTCGAATCCGGCCGTAAAGAGTTGTTTTCTCCGGATTCAATTCAACCAGTTCTTCGTAGAATTTCAGAACCCTTTCAAGCTGCCCGGATTTCCTGCAGGCCGAAACATAGGAAGAATGAATATAGATATCCTTTGGATCGAGCCTCAGCAGTTCTTCCATCATCGGAATAGCTTGAGACATTTTCCCTGATTTTTTAAGGGCAAATGCCTGCTGGCGCTGAACCCATATATCCGATCCCGTACGGATCAGTTCTTCATATTGTTTTAAGGCCAGTTCGGGGTTTCCTGCTTTTTTACAAAGGGATGCATAAATCTCTTTGTAAACCGGGGGCCGGGATGGAATTTTCGCAAGCCTTCCCATTTTCTTAAGTACCGGCTCCAGCCCATCCCGCTGGATCTCAAGTTCCGTTAATGCCCATAGGGCCTGGGGAAGATCCGGTTGAACTGCAAGCCACCGACCGCAGATTTCAATGGCCTCATCCCATCGTTTTTGACCGGCAAACGCCTTGACTTTCCATTCAAAAACAGAATCTTTCGGCATGTCCCATTGCCCCATAAGTCTCAGCATGCTATCCCACTCTTTTTTTGCCCCAAGACAGGAAAGCATTCCTTTTTGAGCGAAAAATTTAATCTTTGGATCGTCGATGATTTCTTCATAATACCGGAGTGCTTCATCCTCGCGCCTGAGGCCGCTGAGTGCATCTGCGGTTACCAGCAATGAATAGGGGTTGGAAGAGTTGAGTAAAAGGGCCTGCTTGGCCACATGAAGCGCACTTTTATATTCCCGCGCCTGATTAAGCGCTGCGGCCTGCCGGGTGAGCCAGAACGGATTGTTTCTATTACCTTCCAGATATTGGAGTTCCGCAAAATGTGCCGCTTCGCTATACCGGCCCTTTGTTCGCAATTCATTGTATTTCTGGTATTCCGCTGACATTGTTTTTTACTGAACCATCACGAATGAACGCCTCTGACGGGTTCAAGATGGGTGCATTACCAGTTTGTTAATTCCTATCCAAGACTTTTTGGTGTCAGGTGTCAGGTGTCAGCTAATTCGTTTCTTACTCCTGACACCCGACACCTGACACCTGACACCTGATTGCAAGGCTTTCGCTCAAAAAATGAATAAGTTAATGTGTGAAAACCATTTCAACAAATCGGTAATGCTCCCTTCAAGATTTAACTACAAGATTATTTCACACTTCTTAAAAGGGCAATAATTTCCCGGCCGAATTCCTTTTTCTGCCAGTTTTTCATTTCTTTTATTCTTCCCATGGCTCTTCTATCCAAGGGGTTTTGTATTGCAATGGAGGTAATAAGCACATTATTGCAAATGATCCCGGGATCTATCCCAAGCGCTCTAGCCTTGGAAACTCTCCAGGATTTCAGGGCGTTTATCTTTTCCGGTACTTCATTCGGAAATGTCTGGGGCTTTTTTTTCGGATACACCGGAAGTTTGTTATCCGGTATGTTCAAAGCCCGGCCCACTCTTTCAATCAAATCGTTGCCGTACATATGAATCTGTTTTTCACTCAACGCCTTTATTCCTTTTAAACGGCGTAATGTTACAGGTTTTGCCGTTACAATTTTCATAACTGAATCGTTACCCATAATTTTAAATAGCGGCTTATCTTTCTTTTCCGCGATACTCTTGCGAAACTGCAACACCGCTTCAAGCACGGCAAGGCTTTTGGACTTAAGCCGTCCCGCGCCTTTGAATTTTAAAAATAATGGCTCTTGATCCGACAAAACCGGTCTAACCTTGCTTAAGGCATCGCATTCTTCAAGCACCCAGGACAAACGGGATTTTTTTTCAAGCTCTTTTTCACAAACTTCGGCAAGTTTAAAGAGATAATTAACATCACCGACAGCATAATCGATCATCTCTTTGGGCAACGGCCTTGTGGACCAGTCTTTTTTCTGGTATTTTTTGTCGAGACTTATATTTAAATATTTCTCCATTACAGCTTCAAGCCCCGTTTCCTTAATCCCAAGGAACCGGCATGCAAGCTCGGTGTCAAAAAGATTATTTATCTCGATACTAAAATCTCGAAAAAGACTGCGCACATCATAATCAGCCCCATGAAAAATCTTTTTAACATCAGGATCAGCAAAAAGCGGTTTAAGGGAGGATAGATTTTTAACCTGTAGCGGATCCACCACAAGGGTCAATTTTTCTGTAGCCATCTGAAGCAGACAAACTTTTACTTGAAAATGGTACATGGAATCCGCTTCCATGTCAACGGCCACGGCCCTTGCTTTTTCAAGGGTTTTTACCGCTTTTTCAAGTCCGGCTGCGGTATTTATAATTTTATACTGGGTTCTCATTCAATTTTCACTTGACCCGCTGAGTTATTTCACCTAATTTACTTTTTTTTATTCAAGTTAAATAGGACACAGATTTTCGCAGATACACACAGATAGTATTGTTATTTTGAAATTTAAGAGTCTTGACAATCTGTATTCATCTGTATCCAAAAAAGGAAATTCCTATACTATTAAATTGATAGTGCCAAAGGCACATACATCAACTTTAGCTCACTTTAAACTTTAGTTCACTTCAAATTTTTTAATGGATGATCGTATCATGATAAACATAACATTTCCCGACGGCAATATAAAGAGTTTTGAGGACACTCCTACGGGTTTGGATGTAGCAAAAAGCATTTCGGAGGGTTTCGCACGAAACTGCATTGCCATGGAACTCAATTCCAATCTTGTAGATTTGAATACAAAAATTGACCGGGATTCCCAAATCAGGCTGATCACACCCAAAGATCCGGAAGCCATAAAAATCCTCCGCCACAGTGCCGCCCATGTGATGGCCCAGGCGATTTTGCATCTTTACAAGGATGCCAGATTGACCATCGGACCGGCCGTGGAAGACGGCTTTTACTACGATATCGATATGGAGCCGATTTCCAAAGATGATTTTGAAAAAATCGAGGCCGAAATGAAAAAGGCCATCAAAGCCAACCTTCCGTTTAAGCGGGAAGTGGTATCAAAATCCCAGGCATTAGAGTTTTACAAAAACGAGCCGTATAAACTCGAAATGATTTCGGAACTGGAAGAAGGAACAATTTCATTTTACAAACATGACGATTTTACGGATTTATGCCGAGGTCCGCATCTTCCCCATACCGGATTTATCAAAGCCGTAAAACTTATGAAGGTTTCTGGCGCATACTGGCGGGCGGACCAGACAAAGGCCCAGCTTCAGAGAATATATGGCACAGCTTTTTTTACAAAAAAAGAACTTGATGAACACTTATATTTTATTGAGGAGGCAAAAAAAAGAAATCACCGCAAAATCGGTATCGCACTCGATCTTTTCAGTTTCCATGATGAAGCGCCGGGAATGCCTTTTTTTCATGCCAACGGCATGGTTATATGGAACGCCCTTTTGGATTACTGGAAAGAGGAACACAGAACCGCGGGCTACGTAGAAACAAAAACACCGATTATGCTCAACCGAAGCCTGTGGGAAAGAAGCGGTCACTGGGACAATTACCGCGAGCATATGTATACCGCTATGGTTGATGAGGATGAATATGCCATTAAGCCCATGAATTGCCCCGGCGGAATGATTCTGTACGGCATGAAGCCCCACTCTTATAAGGATTTGCCGATTCGGGCTGCAGAAATCGGTCTTGTTCACAGACATGAGTTAAGCGGTGTATTGTCCGGGCTTTTCAGGGTCAGGGCATTTCATCAGGATGATGCCCATATTTTTATGACGCCCCACCAGATCGAAGATGAAATACTGGGAGTCCTTACCCTTGTCGAACGAATCTACAGCACCTTCGGACTCGGATTTCATCTGGAACTTTCCACCCGTCCCGAAAAGTCCATCGGAACTCATGAGGAATGGGAAACCACCACACAAGGGTTAACATCCGCACTCGATACCTACGGCCGGGAGTATAAATTAAACGAGGGAGACGGTGCATTTTACGGCCCCAAAATTGATGTGCATATTAAAGATGCGCTCGGCCGGACCTGGCAGTGCGGAACCATCCAGCTCGATATGTCTCTGCCTGAAAGATTCAACCTTTCATATATTGACAAAAACAATGGAAAGCATCGTCCCATTATGATCCACAGGGTCATCTACGGATCCATAGAGCGATTCTTTGGTATTTTGATTGAACATTTTGCAGGAAAATTTCCTTTGTGGATGGCTCCGATACAGACCGTTATTCTCCCCATAAATGATGACCTTGTACCTTATTCAAATGATATAAAAATAAAATTTGAAAAAGCCGGAGTTCGGACGGAAATGGATCACAGGGCCGAAAGTCTGAATAAAAAAGTGCGAGATGCCCAGCTAAATCAAATTCCGCTTATCCTGACCGTCGGTACCAGGGAAAAGGAATCCGGAACCCTCTCTGTCAGGACCCTGGACGGCACCGTCAGGCACGGCGTCACCCATGAAGAATTTCTAACCCGGGTTCTTTCACACATTAATGAAAGAAAGCTTGATCTTGAGATTTTCTGAAGCGTAATTTCTGATGAAAAAAAACACCGGTATTACAACACATAAAATCAAATGGTGCGATCTGCGCTGTGAATATGCCGATTTTGCGAAGGTCGACGCTCTGGATGGAAGCTGCCGAACTTTTCTGTCACTCTGGTGCAATAAACTTAGTAAACATGTAACCAAAAACGCGCCCTGTGAAGTTTTGTTTGGTAAAAGACGACCCACAACCGGATTTTAGAGCAGGGTTTAGGGGTTCTGCGAATTGGACTTATTAATTCAGGTAAATCTATGCCTGCCCAGTTAAACGCGTTTGTTTTTTAGTATCCGTTCACAGAGTCATTGAGTTGGTTGAAATTTCAAATAATAAATCCCAAATAACAAAAAAAATCCCAATAACCGAAATTCCAAATTCAAAACCTTATGAATGCTTTTGAAGAAACACAAACAAATTGAAAAAATTTTTAATTTACTGGTTCCCGATTATCCTTTACTGTTTTTTGATTTTTATTCAGTCTTCGTATCCCTCCATTAAACGTGCACCTGAATTGCCTCACCTTGATAAAGCGCTCCATTGTATTGCCTACGCACTTCTCGGCGCCCTTTTTTTCAGGGCATTTAAAACGACCCGGATAAAAAATAATGTAAACCTTTTGTGGGTACTCAGCGTTCTTTTATCATCTCTTTACGGAATCGGCGACGAAATTCATCAGTATTTTGTTCCATACAGAAGTGCGGATCTTATGGATGTTCTGGCGGACCTGCTCGGCAGTCTCCTGGGGATTTATATCTATCAGGCAGTTGCCGGCAAGACTTCTGCCGGGTAAAAGGGTTGTGTCAAGAGTTTGATCAAAACCTCGTCAGTGATAAAACTCTGTCACATTCTCCCGTACATGATTATCGGAGGGCAAGTGGTATTGCTTTACGGGGAACCCCGCCTTACCGGAGATATAGATACCTTTATGGTTTTATTTTATCAGCTTATAATATTTTCTTGACATATTTAGAACCAAAAGATAACATTTTAATATGAAAAGCGACTTGGGATTTATCGGAAGAAACATCCGCAGATTAAGAAGGCAACGGAACTGGACCATGGCTGAGCTGGCCGACAAGATCGGGATGAGTCAGGTGCCTTTGGGACGTATCGAACGGGGGGTAAACGCTCCGTCCGCATCCGTGATCTATCGGATGAGCAAAGCGCTGAATGTTTCGGTAGACATTCTGTTTGCCGAAGATGAACATGCATTGAGATCATTTCAGCATGGTAGTGCGCAAAACCCCTTTCCGGTTCCCCTTGACGATCCGGATAAAGAACTTCCCGTTAGAATCAAGACCATGGCCCATGAAATTATCACTGCATTCTGGGCACTGGAGGATATCTGCGGTGCCCAAAAAAGAGCCGGAATTCCTCTGTTTATCCCGTTTAAGCCTACTGAATCCGGTATGGAAGCGCTGGCCGTGTCGGTTCGGCGATATACCGGTATCGAACACGGCGTTGTGTTCGACTATTTTGAACTCTTTGAGAATCAGGGATTCCGGGTTATTGTCGTGCCCACGCCTAAAGAGTTGGACAGCTTTTCCTATTTCGACTCGTTATATCAAAACGCTTTTTTCTTTCTCAATGCACTCCATAATCCCGAACGGCAGCTTTTCCGCCTGGTATATGAATTGGGCAAAGTGCTGATCCTGACATGCACCATGAACCGGGGCCAAAACGTATTCAAGGACCCGAACGATTCATCTCCCTCACCCGGAAAACCCTTTACCGCCCACCGGGCGGCCCGGCGCTTTGCCGCAACCTTTTTAATGCCCGCAACTGCCGTATGCGATACGGTGTCGCAACTGGGTATCCGGAAAAAACACTGGTCCTATGACCTGTTGCTGCGCATCAAACACCGTTTCGGAGTTTCTGCGGAAGCCTTTTTATACCGTTTGAACGAACTCGACTTGATTGATCCGTCCCTGATAGAGCCGCTGAAAAATAAAATTCATACGTATTACGGAAAAACCGGCTTCGGCGAACCCGACTTTTCCAGGCGGCTGCTGACACCCAACGGCAGGTTATGGGACCTGGTGCTTACGGGCAAGGAAATCCGGGAGGGCCGTGATGAGGTCCTTGAAACAGAGCAGGTTTTAAACCGGTGGAGGGTTGTCAAAAAATAAATTCTCAAAGGAAATTAGAGTGACAGACCAAAATTTATTGTCTCCTGTTGAACGTGTGGAAAAGGCAATTTTACTGGTCCGGGGGCAAAAGGTTATTCTGGACGCTGATCTCGCAAAACTTTACGGCGTAACGACAAAGCGGCTTAATCAACAGGTCAAGCGCAATATCGACCGCTTTCCTGAAGACTTCATGTTTAGACTTACCCAAGAGGAAAAGGACGAGGTGGTTGCAAATTGCAACCACCTCTCTCGTCTTAGGTTCTCACCGGCGCTTCCCCACGCCTTCACAGAATTTGAGGCAATTCGACAGCTCATGGCGCCTACTGACAAAAAGTTAAAAAAATAGGTTTTACGGTAAAGGAAAAACAGCAATCCTACGGAAAAAGTATGAAAAAGAGTAATAAATAAGGGGAATTCGCCATCGCATGCGACACTGCTTCTGATTCGTTTTTTAAAAAGATGCTGTCCTGAATCTTATTCCTGCATCCGATGCGATTTTTTCCCCTGCTTTTGTATATTTTTTTCTCTGGTTTGTCCTTATCTGACAAAACGGCGTGATATAAAAAAGCTTTATTGATAAAGTTATTTTGGATTAAGTTGGTATGGATATGTTAGATCAAAAGGATTGAAGTATGTCCCAACCGTCAAAATATGATGAAATCGGATATTGGTCCGAGATTAAGCTTGATATTATTAAAGAGTATGCTTCTGCCTACTCTCGGATTATAAGTAGCCAAACCGCTCCCCAATTTTACCACCTCTATATTGATGCATTTGCCGGACCGGGAAAACACATCTCCAAAAACACGGGAAGATTTGTTCCTGGAAGTCCTGAAAATGCACTATTAGTCCGCCCTTCTTTTCGAGAGTATCATTTTATCGATTTGGATAAACAGAAAATTGAATCCCTGGAAAACATGGCTGGAACCCGTGGGGACATTTACATCTATCACGGTGATTGTAATTATATTATGTTGGATAGTGTCTTTCCAAGGGCAATGTATGAAGACTATCGACGTGCTTTATGTGTTTTGGATCCTTATGGTTTGCATCTTAATTGGGAAGTAATAGCAGATGCTTTCAGAACACGACTGAAAAAAGTGGCCGGTTTTCAAAATGTCCCTAAACCAATTGCAATGAGAAATACGCAAAATGCAGTTGTATATTACCTTTTTTTCGCTTCTCACAAACCAGTGGCAGAGAATATTGTGCAAGCCATCTTCAATAAATATAAGAATAGGAGGGGAAGCTGATGGCTGCAAACTCTGCAATCGAGTGGACCGAAGCCACCTGGAATCCTGTCACAGGATGCACGAAAATCAGTGCCGGCTGTCAGAACTGTTATGCGGCAAGGATGGCATACCGCCTCCAAGCCATGGGGCAGCCAAATTACATTGACGGTTTCAAGGTGAGAACACATGAAAAAGCGCTGTCTCTTCCACTGAAATGGAAAAAATCCCGCGCAATTTTCGTAAATTCCATGAGCGATCTTTTTCATGAACAAGTACCGGTTTCCTTTATCCAAAAAGTCTTCAGCGTCATGAAACAAGCGCACCAGCATATCTTTCAGGTTCTTACCAAACGCTCCGAGAATTTGTGTAAATTGAGCTCAAGTCTGCCGTGGCCGGACAATGTCTGGATGGGAGTTACTGTTGAAAATAACAGGCTCCTTAAACGGATTGAAGATCTACGAAAAACACCTGCAAAAGTAAAATTTGTTTCATTTGAACCTCTTCTTAGCCCTATTTCAAATATCAATTTAACACACATTGATTGGGTTATCGTAGGTGGAGAATCCGGTCCTAAAGCAAGGACCATGTCTCCCTCATGGGTGAAAGATATTCGGAATCAATGTCTTGCTGCGAATGTGCCTTTTTTCTTCAAGCAATGGGGAGGGATTAACAAGAAAAAAACCGGGCGAATACTTGATGGCCGAACCTGGGATGAAATGCCTGCATTTTACAAAAAAAGGGTTAAACAAGATAAACAAAAGGAGGATTAGATAATCCTGATATACTCTTTATAACGGATTTAGGGGACAACTACAAATCATTGGACGCTGCTTCTGATCTTGTCCTGACATGATATTTCTGAGCACGCTGGCCCAGGGCGGCAGGTGGCTGATGCGCTGCTGAAACGACATGTGATTCGATTCACCTACCGGTCCCACTCAACCGGACAGAAGACGTATCGTGTGGCCGATTTTCGGGAAATCAAATTGAAAATCCTCCAATTCGCCGCCGATGTCGAAGTGGTTTCACCGGAAGAACTTTGCCGGGAGGTGCAAAAAGAAATCGAAAGCATGGCAAAAATATACAAATAATAAAACAAAAACATGGGATGCTATATGTCCCATGTCGTATGTTATATTAAAATTCATTTTTTCATTTTTAAAAGAATAAAGCACAAAGTTCACACTGGTTTTAATTGACTGCACAAAAAAATGTGCACCATGCACAGAAAACTGTGCATTCAGCGGGGCGAATATTTTAGATTATACATAATAACAATAGGTTAATATCTGGCATGGCTTTTGCGGAGATATATTTTTTTTCTCTAATTTAAGGAGGCTTTTAATTTCATACGACGCTTCATCTGATCCGACCCTGATTTACTATTCTTGAACACGTTCTCCCGGTTTTTAACAACGACGGATATATACAAATTCACACTGTAAAGAAAACTGTTGAAGTGAGGGAGGTTAAAGCTGATGGCAGACATTGTGCCCCTGGAAAGGATTGCAAGTAAGATATACCTCATTCGCGAATTGAAAGTCATGTTGGACAGAGATCTGGCAGAGCCTTAAAAGTCGAAACCAGCCAGCTAAAAAGGGCCGTTAGAAGAAACATCGATCGCTTTCCTTCTGATTTTATGTTTGAATTGACTCAAACAGAACTGGAAAATTGGAGATGCCAATTTGGCACCTCCAAAAGCCATAAAATGGGCTTGAGGTATAAGCCAATAGCTTTTACAGAGCAAGGAGTTACAATGCTTACTCAGTTAAACGCACAGCTTGTTTAACCAGGACTTTCCAGTGTTCCGAGAAATCAGCGAGGAGTCGATATGTATGAAGATGTGGTTCTTCCTGTTTAACGAATTGATAGTATTATTATCCTTGTGCGCGGACAAAAGGTGATTTTGGATCGCGATCTTGCACAACTGTATGGCGTTACAACTGGAAATTTGAATAAAGCCGTGAAACGCAACATTGACCGCTTTCCGAATGATTTTATGTTTCAACTGAAACCGGAAGAGTATGAATCTCTTAGATTCCGATTTGGAATCTTTAAGAAAGGCCAACATTCGAAATACCTGCCGTATGCCTTCACAGAGCAGGGTATCGCCATGCTGTCAAGTGTAGTGAAAACGAGCAAAAAACAAGAAGCGTAAGTATTAAAAGCAGGCTGATATACTGAAGGGGATATGCATGTATGTCCTGTATGCGGTGCAATTGCCCGTGAAGGGTGAAGATTATTTAAAGGTTATCCTCTAATGCCGATCAAACAATTTTATGCACATAGCAAAGACGGCTGTCCGCCGGAGAATTGGCAACCGCTTGAGAAACATCTAAAGAATGTCGCGGAAATGGCAAGATCATTTGCTGAATTCTTTGGCGCCGGCGAATGGGGATATCTGGCGGGGTTGTGGCATGATATTGGGAAATATTCAGATGAATTTCAGAAGATGCTTGGCGCTGAAGAAGGAAGCGATGCTCACATTGAGACAAAACCGGGGCGCATAGATCACTCGACAGCAGGGGCAAAACACGCTTCCAATCTTTTGAAAGATAAGGGTAAGTTGATAGCTTATGCCATTGCCGGACATCACGCTGGGCTTCTGGATGGAAAATCCAATAATGCGTGTCTTTACAAACGGTTAAAAAAAGAAAATATCCCCGATTATTCTTCCTGTCCTGAACACATCCTCAATACCAAAAGCCTTGGTAATCTACCCTTCGATCTTAATGTCCACGATCCAAAGCGGTTTGGCTTTCAAATTTCCTTTTTTATAAGAATGATTTATTCCTGCCTTGTAGATGCTGATTTTCTCGATACCGAAGCGTTTATGGATAGAGGAAAATCTTCATGGCGAAAAGGGTATCCTACTTTAACTGAATTGGACAACAAGCTTAACCCCGCACTCAATCAATTGGTTAAGGATGCCCCCGAAACACCAATCAATAAACAAAGGGCAGCAATTTTAAAAGACTGTCTCAATGCCGCCGGAAGCTCTCACGGCCTGTTCTCCTTAACAGTTCCAACAGGAGGCGGGAAAACTCTTTCATCTCTCGCCTTCGCTATGAAGCATGCCCTCGAATATAATCTGGAAAGGATTGTTTATGTCATTCCCTATACCAGTATTATCGAGCAGAATGCGGAAGTTTTCAGGAAGGTTCTGGGAGAAGGTGCAGTACTGGAGCACCACAGCAACTTTGAACCGTGCGAAGAAGATCATCGTTCCCGACTTGCCTCGGAAAATTGGGATGCACCGATCATAGTTACCACAAATGTCCAATTTTTTGAGTCATTATTCCGCAGCCGGTCATCAAGATGCAGGAGAATTCACAATATAGCGAACAGCGTAGTTATCCTTGATGAAGCACAAATGTTGCCAGTGCCGTTGCTAAAGCCATGTCTTGAGGTTCTCAGGGAACTCTCGACCGCATACAAAACATCAATAGTCCTATGTACAGCCACTCAGCCAGCTTTATCAACAACAGATACTTTCAAGGACGGGTTGGACGCTGTGCGTGAGATTGTTTCTGATCCCGGGAAACTTTATGCCGAGTTTAAACGGGTTCAAGTGGAAAAACTGCCGGTGATTTCTGATGATGAATTGGCGAAAAGATTAAACAAATACAAACAGGTCTTGTGTATCGTAAATACGCGAAAGCATGGCAGGCGTATTTACGAACGGATTCATGATGAAAAAGAAGGATGTTATCACCTGAGTGCTTTAATGTGTCCCGAACACAGGACAGCAACCCTGAACAAGATAAGAGCTGTCCTTCTTGATGGTAGCCCATGCAGGGTCGTCAGTACACAGTTGATTGAGGCCGGAGTGGACATTGATTTTCCTGTTGTATTTCGTTCCATGGCCGGCATTGATTCTATAGCCCAGGCTGCGGGCCGGTGTAACAGGGAAGGAAGCTTGCGTGAAGGTGGACAAGTTTTTATTTTTTCGCCTGAAGATGGCCTCCCACCGGGTCACTTTCGACAAACAGCCCAGACCGCCGAAGGTGTGATACGGCACCACGAGGATCTTTTATCGCAGGAAGCGGTTACAGAATATTTCAGGACGCTGTACTGGATGAAGGGGGAGAAACTTGATGAATATCAGATACTGGATGATCTTGCCGAAGGCGCAAAAAATGGGGACTTCCCTTTCAGGGGCGTAGATAAAAAGTTCAAGATTATAGAAAATGGCGCTGAATCTATTATCATCCCCTGGAATGAGGAAGCGGAAAAAATCATCAGCGGTTTGCGTTATTCTGAATATCCGGCATCCTTTGCCAGAAAAGCTCAGCGTTTTACTATACAAGTGCCGCCACGCGTATTGAGTAGTCTGGAATATGCCGGCAGTGTAGAACGCCTGCATGATCAGTATTGTGTGTTGATCAATATGGACTTATATCGCGATGATCTCGGGCTTTGTTCTGAGGACCCGACTTTTTACAGACCAGAAAGTCTAATCGGATAGATATGGCAGTTCAAGAAAAATACAGCATTGGCTGGAGACCTAAAAATGATGCGGTCGTAAAAAGTCAACATTTCAAATTTCGCATACCACATATATGGCCGTTACTACTGAAGAAACACTATATATGGCGGTTAAAATATTTTCAACCGACTTTTTACGAGATCATCAAAATAATATTGACAAATAACCTAAACAGATTTATCATTTCTTCAATGTTATGATATAATAAGCATATTGTTTTAAGTAAGATTCTTGGTTTTTCATGTTATTGCCTGGAAAAAAGAAACGCCCCTTTTCAGGGGCGTCGGTCCAGCGATACTATCGCTGGAGGGGCTAATTATTTAATAAATACTATATTACATTCTTAGCTCGTAAATCAAGGAAAATTTTCTAGAAATCATACAACAATCAATACCAAACAAAAAAGAACTTACAGGTGAAACTGAAATATGGAAAGAGTAATAGTTTATATTGATGGTTTTAACCTTTATTTCGGGATGAAGGAAAAAGGGTGGCAAAGGTATTATTGGTTGAATGTACACTTGCTCGCAAAGAATTTACTCAAACCTTATCAGAAGCTTATTGAAACAAAGTATTTCACAAGCCGTGTGTCCTCAATGCCAAACGATCCGGAAAAAACCAAACGTCAAGGAGAATATCTGGAAGCACTTGGTACCGTTCCCATGTGCAAGATTTTTTACGGCCATTATCTCGGCAAAGAAATACGTTGTAATAAATGCGGTCATTCCTGGACTACCCATGAGGAAAAAATGACGGATGTCAACATTTCTGTCGAACTAATGACTGATGTATATCAAGACAAATTCGATACTGCATTTCTAATATCTGGAGACAGCGATCTTGTGGGGCCGATCAAAGCTGTTCGTCGTCTTTTCCCGCTGAAGAAAGTAGTTGTAGGATTCCCGCCCCGCAGGCATTCAGTACAATTGGGGAAAGTTGCTAACGCCATTTTTGCTATAGGCCGCAGAAAAATATCGGATAGTATGTTTCCCGATCAAGTAACAAAGCCTGACGGATATATTTTGCGCAGGCCTGATAGATGGAAATAACTTAGCCGACTTTCTGTGTTTTTCTACTAATATATGTCACCCTGTTAAATAGGGTTGTGGATTGAAACAATGTAATGATTTAATTTCAGGAAAAGAGTCGCCCCTGCCTATATAGGGGCGTGGATACTTGAAGGAAAGGAGGGATATTGTATGTCTTATGGTGTTAAATTAAGGGTTTGGGGAGAATATGCGTGTTTCACCAGGCCGGAGATGAAGGTGGAACGGGTAAGTTACGATGTGATGACACCATCTGCCGCCCGCGGAATTTTGGAGGCAATTTACTGGAAACCTGCAATTACCTGGGTAATAGACCGCATCCATGTGCTCAATCCAATCCGCTTTGACAATATCAGGCGCAATGAACTTGCCGGAAAATTACCAGTAGGTACGATTAAAAAGGCAATGAAAGACGGTTGTTCCCCTGTCGAGGTCTTTATTGAAGATAATCGACAGCAACGAGCCGCAATGGTGCTGCGTAATGTCAATTTTGTTATAGAAGCGCATTTCAAGTTTAATAGCAATGAAGACAATAATCCAGCCAAACACAAAGAGATCTTTGACCGCCGCGCTCGCAAGGGGCAGTGTTTCCATCGTCCTTATCTTGGCTGTCGCGAATTCGCCGCACATTTTGAATTGATAGAAGATGGTATTATTCAATCCGAACTTATTGGCAAACAGGATCTGGGATGGATGCTTCACGATATGGATTTTAATGACAACATGGAAGCAAAGTTTTTCAGGGCAACTATGAATGATGGCACAATCGACGTGCCCCCATTTGATGGAAAGGAGGTAAAAAAGTGATCCTCCATGCATTAAGTGATTATTATGACAGATTAAAAGATAATTCAGAAACTGATATACCTTTGCTGGGATTTGGAAGGCAGAAGATTCATTTTGTTCTGGTAATTAACCGCCGGGGAGAACTTCTTCAAACTAAGGATATAAGAGAAACTCTGAACAAAAAACAGGTGCCGAACCAGCTGACTACGCCGGAAGGGGTGAAGAGAGCTTCTAATATTGCACCAAATTTTATGTGGGACAATACCGGCTATGTGTTGGGAGCGGACAATAAAGAAAATAATAAACGTATTCTTCAATGTTTTTCAGCATTCAAGGAGCTTCATCATATCATTGGTGATAATCTGGATGATGATGGCATGGTCGCCGTATTATCTTTTCTCGACTCGTGGAATCCGGAAGATGCGCCCAATCTGTCACATTGGAACGAAATGGCAGGCATGAATCTCGTTTTTCAGCTTGACGGTAATTTGCAATATATGCACGAACGGCCCAAAATTCAGGAAGCCTGGTTAAAATATTACCAGGAAACAAGCTCGGATCAATTTGGCACCTGCCTGGTGAGCGGAAAACAAGCTCCGATTGCCCGTCTACATCCCAAAATAAAAGGCGTTAGAGGATCTCAGACATCCGGCGCTGCCATTATTTCATTTAATCTGGAGGCCTTTCTGTCTTACGATAAAACACAAAATTTCAATGCGCCTGTCAGCGAGGACATAGCTTTTGCCTACACTACTGCGCTTAACCATCTTCTCCGCTTTGAAAGCCGCCAGAAAGTCCAGATTGGTGATGCTGCTACGGTTTTCTGGACAGAAAGAGAATCGCCGGTAGAAGGGTTTATGGGGATGATTCTTGACCCACAGAATGATGCGGGAGATACAATGGATATTCGCTTGTTTCTGGAGGCAGTAAGGGATGGGAATATGCCATCAGAGATTGGTGATCCAGACATTAAATTTTATATTCTTGGTCTTTCCCCCAATGCTTCCCGGCTTTCCGTACGTTTCTGGCATGTCAGCACAGTTGGGGATATCAGCGCTAAGATCGGTCAACATTTCAAAGACTTATCTATAATCAAGAATTACGATAGCGACCCGGAATTTCCGGGCATTTGGCAACTTTTACGGGAAACCGCAATCTTGCGAAAATCTGACAATATCTCTCCAGTGCTTGCTGGGTCGGTTATGCGTTCAATTTTAAGAGGCGCGGCTTATCCTCAAAGTTTATTGACGGCGGTCATAAACCGCATACGGGCGGACCAAACAGTCAACTACCTGCGTGCCGCACTGATAAAAGCATGTCTGGTTAGAAAATATCGTCTTACCAACAAATCTATGGAGATAAATATGGCATTAAACAAAGAATCGACTAACGTTGCGTATCGGCTTGGGAGGCTTTTTGCTACCCTTGAAAAGGCACAAATAGACGCTCATAAACCTAACAAAATAAACTCGACGATCAAGGACCGTTTTTACGGTTCGGCGTCTGCTACACCTCGTACTGTATTCCCGCAATTGCTCAGATTGGCTCAGTTCAACATTCATAAGGTTAAACGAATGAACGAGGGACGGGATTGGGGCACCGAAAAAATGATTGAAGAAATCATGACTGATATTCAACTATTTCCGGCTCATTTGAGTTTGGAAAATCAAGGTATATTTTCCCTGGGCTATTATCATCAAAGACAGGCGTTTTTTGTTAAAACTTCAGAGCAGAAGGAGGAGTAATCATGGCCGAAGCTATTCAGAATCGTTACGAATTTGTTTATCTTTTTGATGTAGAAAATGGTAATCCCAACGGTGATCCGGATGCCGGCAATATGCCTCGTATCGATCCGGAGACGAGTTACGGGCTTGTTACGGATGTATGCCTGAAACGAAAAATCCGTAATTTTGTAGAGATCGTTAAAAGCAATCAATCTCCTTACGAAATCTATATCAGAGAAAAAGCAATCCTGAATCAAACCCATGAACGGGCACATCAGGCTGTTGGAGTAAAAGATGAGGGTGATGGCAAAAAACGCAAGGGGTCGGGGATAGAGGTCGAAAATGCCCGCGCGTGGATGTGCGCCAACTTTTTTGATGTGCGCACTTTCGGGGCTGTTATGTCAACAGGTGTTAATTGTGGACAGGTTCGTGGTCCCGTGCAGTTGAATTTTGCACGAAGCATAGAATCCATTGTTCCGATGGAAATTAGCATTACCCGTATGGCCGTTTCAACTGAAAAAGAAGCCGAGCAGCAGAGCGGTGACAACCGAACTATGGGACGCAAGCATATTGTTCCCTATGCGCTTTATCGGGCCGAAGGCTATATCTCCTCACATTTGGCAGCACAGACCGGATTCTCAGAAGAAGATTTAAAGCTATTATGGGAATCACTTATTAATATGTTTGATCATGATCACTCTGCAGCAAGGGGGAAGATGAATGCACGCAAATTGATCGTCTTTAAACACAACTCAATGCTTGGCAATGCACCCGCTCACGAGTTATTCGATCTTGTAACAGTTAAACGCGCAACAGATATCACCAAACCTGCGCGTGCATTCTCTGATTACGATGTTAAAATCGACAGGAACAATGTACCACAAGGTGTAAATCTTGAAGAAAATATATAAAAAAATAGCCGGATGGTGCAGGCGGCTCACAGTGGAAAGCAAAACATTCCGAGGCTGCATGGCATCCTGAACTTGTTCAGGGCGACTGTATGGCCAGGGAGATATTTATTGTTGATTGACAGGAGAGATGATGGAAACAAGCATAGCTGTCTTCAGAGGTAAAGGAATCAGGAAGACGATTCATAACAATGAGTGGTGGTTTGTAATAGCTGATGTGGTGAGTGTTTTGACGGACTCAGCAAATCCTACCGGTTATATTAAAGATATGCGGCGTCGTGACAAGGAGTTGTCGAAAGGGTGGGGGCAAATTGCCACCCCCCTTTCGATAGAGACTTCCGGAGGAAACCAAAAGGTCAATTGCGCCAACACAGAAGGAATTTTTCGCATAATCCAGTCCATCCCCTCGCCCAAAGCCGAACCCTTCAAGCGCTGGCTGGCGAAAGTTGGTTATGAGCGGGTGCAGGAAATCGAAGATCCGGAACTAGGCACAAAACGGACACGGGCGCTGTATAAAGCGAAAGGCTATTCTGACGACTGGATAGAAAAGCGAATGCGCGGCATCGCCATCAGGGAGGAGCTTACAGACGAGTGGAAAAAGAGGGAGGTAAGGCGCGAGAAGGAATACGCGATACTAACCGCCGAGATCGCAAAAGCCGCCTTTGGTGTTACGCCTGGTGAACACAAAAAACTAAAAGGGCTGATTCGGGAAAACCTCAGGGACCATATGACGGACCTTGAATTGATTTTTTCCATGCTTGGAGAGGCGGCCACGACTGAGATAACTAGAGTTGATGATGCAAAGGGTTTTCAGGAAAGCAAGCGTGCTGCTCACAAGGGCGGAGAGGTTGCCGGCAAGGCGAGAAAAGACTTGGAACGAAAGACCCGCAAGAAGGTTGTCTCCCCAGAGAACTATCTGGACATTCCTCAGAAAAAACGGAAACAGTTGAATGAAAAGAAGTAAGACGCCATGATGGACAATTCGCAAAACAAACGAAGCGAAGGGGCTATACAACTCATTCCCCTGATTCACCAGACCAACTATTTGCTTGATCAACAACTGAGGACTTTAGAAAAAGAATTCCTGAACGAGGGAGGATTCACGGAAAAAGTTTATCATACCCGATTATAGATGCGGAATCGGAGAAGAAAGAAATGAACTATACCGAAGACGATCTCATACCCCTTTCAGCTTTACAGCACCTGCTCTTTTGCGAGCGTCAATGTGCTTTGATCCATGTTGAGCAGGTCTGGGTCGAAAACCTGTTTACAGCCGAAGGCCGGATCATGCACGAACGGGTGGATACAGGGAACAGGGAATCCAGAGGGAGTATCCGCATTGAGTATGGCATGCCGTTGCGGTCTTTACGCCTGGGATTAACCGGCAAAGCCGATGTTGTCGAATTTCACCTGTCGAGTGATGATTTGTTGGCTGGAAACAAATCCGAGGCAAAATGGAAGCCATTCCCGGTTGAATACAAGCGGGGCAAACCCAAAAAAGATAATTGCGACAAAGTTCAGCTCTGTGCTCAGGCTCTGTGCCTCGAAGAAATGCTGAATACCGACATTCCCGAGGGGGCGCTTTTTTACGGGAAAACCCGCCGAAGACAGGATGTAGATTTTGACAGGTCTCTGAGGCTGGAAACAGAAAAAGCGGCAAAACGAGCACACGAACTTATTAAAGCGGGAATAACGCCGAAACCGGTGTATTCAAAAAAATGCGATAGCTGTTCTTTTTTGGGGTTGTGTCTGCCAAAAACCATAGAAAAAAACCGTTCTGTAAACCGTTATCTTAAAAATGCCATACAAAAATTATGAAAAAACATCTCAACACTCTTTTCGTAACCACGCAAGGGACTTATTTGTCCAAAGAAGGTGAAACCGTTGTTGTCAAAGTGGAAGGAGAAGTTCGCCTGCGTTTGCCGATACACACCTTAGGAGGAATTGTCTGTTTCGGGAATATAATGTGCAGCCCGTTCCTGATGGGATTTTGCGCCGAGCGTGATGTGGCGATCAGTTTTTTATCTGAGTATGGACGTTTTCTTGCCAGAGTGCAGGGGCCTGTATCCGGCAATGTGTTACTGAGGCGCGAGCAATATCGTCGGGCTGATGATATGGATGTTTCCGCAAATGTTGCGAAAGCTTTAGTAATGGGCAAGCTTGCGAATTGTCGAACGGTTTTGCAACGCGCCCTGAGAGATCATCCCGACAAAATAAATAAAGGGAAAGTTCAGCGGGCATCGCAGCAACTCAACAGCTTTTTATCAGAGCTACAGTCAGATTTGCCGTTGAATGTGGTTAGAGGAATAGAAGGAAAAGCAGCACATACTTATTTTTCCGTATTTGACCATCTTATTATTTCTCAAAAAGACGACTTTTATTTTAACGGAAGAAATCGACGGCCGCCATTGGATAATGTAAATTGTCTGTTGTCGTTTCTGTACACGATTTTAATGCACGATATTCGTTCAGCGCTTGAATCCGTGGGTCTTGATTCAGCCGTAGGATTTTTGCACAGAGATCGCCCGGGCCGCCCGGGTCTTGCTTTAGATCTCATGGAAGAATTCCGACCTTTTTTGGCGGACCGTTTAACATTATCATTAATAAATCTTAGCCAGGCGAAAAACAAAGGCTTTCAAAAAAAAGAATCCGGTGCTGTTTTAATGAGTGACGAAATGAGAAAAACTCTTTTGGTTGCCTATCAAAAACGCAAACAAGATGAAATATTCCATCCTTTTCTTGAAGAAAAAGTTTCAATCGGCATGTTATTTCATGTCCAAGCTTTATTGCTGGCTCGATATTTGCGGGGAGATCTGGACGGATATCCGCCTTTTATTTGGAAATAGGATAAGATTATGCTTGTGTTGGTCAGTTACGATGTTTCTACGATTGACAAGAAAGGTCAGCGCCGATTGCGGAGGGTGGCAAAAGTTTGTCAAAATTATGGTCAACGGGTTCAGTATTCCGTATTCGAGTGTATTGTTGACCCTGCCCAATGGACAGCTTTGCGTCAAAGGTTGATTGATGAAATAAAGCCTGAAGAGGATAGCTTGAGATTTTACTTTCTGGGTTCAAATTGGAAACGACGCATAGAACATGTAGGTGCAAAAAAAACATTCGATCAGGAAGGCCCCTTGATTATTTAAATTCGCCTGCGAACCTGAAGTAAACATGTTTTGCCCGGAGGGTTCGCATTTGCTCTAACCTTTTTAAAATGCAACGTAAAATAAAGATGTTCTTTGACAATATAATACAATCCTCAACACAGATGGAAGGTCCGCAAATATATAATAATAAATATAATATTTTTATAAAGTTATAAGAGAACAGTCGCTCCCCGTGCGGGAGCGTGGATTGAAACGTGTTGCTGCTATTTATATCGACTTTAATGTCAGGTCGCTCCCCGTGCGGGAGCGTGGATTGAAACAGATTTGTCGTATCTGCCTGCGTCCAGCCAAAAGGTCGCTCCCCGTGCGGGAGCGTGGATTGAAACTTACCGGCAATCACATGCACATGAAGTCAGACAATGTCGCTCCCCGTGCGGGAGCGTGGATTGAAACCAAATCCAGACGCATCAAAGGCAATCGTGAAAGAGTCGCTCCCCGTGCGGGAGCGTGGATTGAAACAAGCCTCCGTTTTCAGGGTTCAATGAAATCCGGGTGTCGCTCCCCGTGCGGGAGCGTGGATTGAAACAAATGGGTAACACATTAACATGCGTCCTATCCAGGTCGCT
>CAYPIW010000029.1:0-12481 GCA_964410925.1 uncultured Desulfobacteraceae bacterium | reverse complement strand
TTTTGCTTTTTGTCCACCCACTGCCTGGCAAAACAATCCTCTCTTCCTGAAAACAGCTCAAGATACCGCCCAAGAAGAACCTGCCGGTTCCGAAGAGTCTCAAAGGGCCGAGACGCTGCATGGAGGTCCCGGTCCAGATCGGGAAAACTGGTGTCACTTATCTTTTTTACCCATTGCAGGTAAATCTTTTCATCGAGATATTTTCGGGAAAGGGCCAGAACCCGTGCCAGCTCTTTTTTGTTATCCAGCACGGACAGCAGCAGGAAATGATCCTTCCACGCTTCAACCGTATTCGGGGAAAACTGGTGGATATGAGTCAGCACCCGGCAGGCGGTTTCCACCTCTCCGGCCATTTGAGCCAGATTCGACCATTTCAGTTGCTGTCTGGTAGTTAAGGCCCTCCAGATCCTCTCATCTTTGAGTATCCTGGCGATTTTGAATGGATCTTTTTGATCCATGATCTGCTTTTCCAGTCCTGCCAGCAGCATGCTGAAATCCGGAGGGTTTTTCTTTTTGTCCTGTCCATGTTCAGGGTTCATCATATGTCTCCTAAACGCTAACGGTCTCATAATACGTTACTGATACGATTTTCAAAATTATCGCCTCAGTTTTTCCAGAAGCACATCCAATTTCGGAAAACGGGGATTGATGTCTCTCAGCTCTTGGGCAAACTTTTGAGCTCTGTCAATTTGCCCCGAACGAAGAGCGCCTGCGGACTGCCAGAACAGACTTTCGTCATAAATATTTTCCCATTTTTCGGTAAAAAACCGTCCGGCGTCTTCTGCATATTTCAAACATAGCTCATAGTCCCGGAGCAGATACTCGATCTTGGCCAGCCGGATCAGGGCCTTATGTCGGGATCGGGTGTCTTTTTCCTGACACGCAATCAGTACCTGTTTTGCCTTTTCCAGATTGCCCTCGGCACACCAGACATCTGCTTCGGTCCAGCGATAATAAGGACGGCGCTGCTTTTCGGGAACTTTCCGTATAACCTCCATGGCCCGCCGGGTATTTCCCATTGCCAGATATGTTCTGGCCAGAAGTTCGCACACAAAATCAACCGGACCGTGGGATTCACACTGGAGGGCAAAGAGCAGGGCGTCTTTTGCCTCTGTAAACCGTCCAAGGTGGAAACAGACTTTTCCGAGGGCAAAATATTTGTACAGCAATGACAGGTAATTGGTTTTTTCATCCTGAGCCAAACACCGTTTGATGGTCTCTAACGCCTCTTTGCCTGCTCCTTTGTCCAGAAGTGTGCCTGAAAGATGATACAGCCCCTTGATAAAATTTTTTCGCTCCTGGTGCCTGGCCTCCTTTTCCGATTCCTCGAGCCGGTCCCAGTTGGCCACCGCTTTCTGAAACAGCGGAAGCGCTTTTTCAGGTTTATTTTCCAGTTGCTTATACAGCATGCCTTCCCTGTAAAAATTGGTAACGCCGTCCGGTCTCAACCGCTGTGCTTTTTGAAAATGCTGATGGGACAGACGGACACGGTCTTCTTTTATTTTTCCGCCAAGAAAAATCTCACGGTTTTTCGCAGCGTACAATGAGTTATAGGCATTGTAGGCCAGAGAGCTGTGCAGAATAAAATTATCCGGATCTTTTTGAATTCCTATCGCCAGTTCTTTGATGGCTTCATCATATTTTTTCAACTGCCCCAGAACAAAACCGATTTTTTCCCTCAACGGAACATCCAGATGACCGCTTACCAGATCCGGAAACTTTTCATCCAGGGGGTGAAAAAGTGAGACCACATCTTCCCACTGTTTGTCACTGATGAGTTCGGTGATTTCCATCAATGCCTGCTTCAGATGCCTTTTTGCGGCATCTTGTTTAATTCCCAGATATTCTTCCAGGTTCAGAAATTCATCTCCGGCAGTTTCTCTGTGTTGGTCTTTTGTTTTCTCCGCCGCCTTTTCATAGGCGGTTCGAATCGATGTATTCATAACAAGCCTCCCTAAATCAGCAATACACATTTTATTTTTACGCCTCAGCCCTCGCGCCATAAAAAAATGGGCTGCCTCCTTTTTCTTTGAATAATAGGAGACAACCCAGTTTTAAACAACAACTGCAACGTTGCGGAGATAGGGATGTAGGGGTTAGGGAGAAAGTGGTGTAGTGTCTTTTTTTCGCAGCTTGCCGATCAATGCATTAATCATTTTTAGAATCTCGATACAAACCCTGTTACGCAAATTAAGGATTTCTTCGGAAATATATCCCAGGGCTTTACATTTAATAAGCCAGTTTTGAGTTTCGGTTGTCGAACCCCTTGCGATGACCAAAAAATGCTCGTAGTCAGCTCGAGTCTTTCTGCCAAAACCCTCAGAAATATTTGCACTGATGGATGCGCTCCCTCTTAGAATTTGATCTGTGATGATCCAGGCTGCCCGTTTATTTGGAAAAGACTCAACATCTTCAGCAATATCTAAAAGAAGTTTATGTGATTTCTGCCAGACGATCAAATCCTTAAAAGTTTTAATCTTCCCCTCTTTGCCTTCACTTAACATATTCACTTCCTCCTTTACCAATTGCATTTGGCTTTTATCAATAATCGCATGCCCCCTAACTCACTCACTTCTCTAAATGTATAAATCCCTGCATCTCTAAACGCTTCCGCCGAAGGCGGCCAATCCCCTCTCAGCCCTCCGGGCTGTCAGAGATGTAGAGATTTGAGATGCAGGGACGTAGAGAGCAAATGTATTTAGTGCGTCTTATTTCTACATCACTATATCCCTATCCCCTAATCACTTCCGCCAAAGGCGGCCAATCCCCTCTAATCGGGTCATTCCTTCAAACGCAAAAAATCAGGTTAAAACTTATGAAGGCTACACCGTCGCAATCCCCTCTAATCGGGTCATTCCTTCAAACCAAAAATCTTGGGAGGAGGCTTTTACAACTTCTTGGTGTCGCAATCCCCTCTAATCGGGTCATTCCTTCAAACCCAAGGCAGAATTCTTGGAAAAAGCCAGGGCAATGGGGTCGCAATCCCCTCTAATCGGGTCATTCCTTCAAACGAAGACATAGAAATCAGGTACTACGCCAAACCGCTGGTCGCAATCCCCTCTAATCGGGTCATTCCTTCAAACAGATAAGGAGATTACTGTAACCGCATCAGGGGGCAGTCGCAATCCCCTCTAATCGGGTCATTCCTTCAAACCAAGCAGCGCAGCAAGGAAAATGACGAGCTTAGAAGTCGCAATCCCCTCTAATCGGGTCATTCCTTCAAACAATCTTTGCCCGCAGACCAAACTGCACCAGTGGCTGTCGCAATCCCCTCTAATCGGGTCATTCCTTCAAACTTACTTCCCATGCCCCCTGCCACCGCGTTAACTACGGTCGCAATCCCCTCTAATCGGGTCATTCCTTCAAACTTGAAGACAATTGTAATTAACCTCGGCGCAATATGTCGCAATCCCCTCTAATCGGGTCATTCCTTCAAACCAACTAGACCACGAAGAAGCTCAGCGTTTTGGTTGGTCGCAATCCCCTCTAATCGGGTCATTCCTCCAAACGGAAAAAGAAATGGTGCGACTCACGCTATCCTCAAAGTCGCAATCCCCTCTAATCGGGTCATTCCTTCAAACGAAAACTTTGAAGCAGTTACAGCAGATCAACAGGAGTCGCAATCCCCTCTAATCGGGTCATTCCTTCAAACCTAATACTACGTATATGACTGACTTATCTTGGGAGTCGCAATCCCCTCTAATCGGGTCATTCCTTCAAACGGATAAAGAATTTTTTGAAAGTATGACAGTTAGTGAAGTCGCAATCCCCTCTAATCGGGTCATTCCTTCAAACAAAAGAGATGAAAAAATTAATCGGACTTGTATTTGTAGTCGCAATCCCCTCTAATCGGGTCATTCCTTCAAACAAAATCCGTAACTTAATAAACAAAGTCATGGTTGAGTCGCAATCCCCTCTAATCGGGTCATTCCTTCAAACATTTTATACTAGTAATCGTTGGAATGATAGCGTGCAGTCGCAATCCCCTCTAATCGGGTCATTCCTTCAAACGGAAATACGTTACACAGCAAACGGAACTGCCGTTAGTCGCAATCCCCTCTAATCGGGTCATTCCTTCAAACATAAATTCTTTGTTTGGGAAGGGGAATAATGGAAATTGTCGCAATCCCCTCTAATCGGGTCATTCCTTCAAACTCTATGTTGTTTTTTTGTTGAATTTTCAATGGCATATAAATGCATTTCCGCGCATGTCCTCAAAAAAGGCTTTCGGAAAATTATTACATACATTTTTAACGCCCCCAAATCCATTTAACTTATTAGAATTATTGAATAATTTAATTTCCGCAGATCTACCCGGTAGCCAATGCCGAAAAAAAGCTCTTAACATTCCGAATTACTTGCTAATCTTGTAAATAGAGAGCATCAGAGAACAAATTCCCATGGAGATCTGCGGGTACGGATATTCCTGTATGATGCTCAAAATTGCAACGTTGCCAAATCAAGATGATAGAAGGCAGATTCTGAAATTATCCTGTCCTTTTATTTAATGTCTCCTATAACGTATCAAGATTATCTCTAATTTCAATAAAAACATCGGACCCTCAAAACGGTAACCTCTTCCCATGCTTACTCACCGTATTTTCTGAATATTTGATGATTGAATTGATGGACGAGTTTCACCGAGCCATCATCTTTATGCTCTTCAACCGCATTACGCCAGCTTGTTGAATAAACCGGTATCAGTCCCATTTCAAGTGCAAAATTCACCATAATAAATGTGGCCCCAAAATCGCCCTGAATCAGCACATAATCCGACTTGGATGCCTGATGGGACAGCCATGTTTTGATCGGCGCCAGGTAGTCATCTATTTCAGGCAAATCCGGCGGTATTTGACACCAGAGTTGCTCCAGATCAGGCGGCAATTTTACAAGTTGTCTTATATCCAGTGATAATCGCGCATCGTCTTTCTGGATCTGGGTCAAATGATGGTTGAATATAAGAAACAGTGCCCGTGCCATGTTGCATATTCCCGGCTTCTACATTTTTTTGCTACACAAACAGACCGCATTTCAATTCGCATGTCTTTTAACTGCGAACTCACGCCGGGCCGTACCCACATCCTTTTCAGCTTTTTTTACCCACTCCATAGTCAGTGCTTTCATACAAAACCTTTCCATCACGCATTATTTCATTAAAAAAGAAGTCCCCCTGGCTTAACCTGAAGGCGATTTCATCAGGCCAGCGTACGAGAAGGTCCAGGGAGAAGGGACGTTTTATGTGCTTTCGAATCTCAAAAGCTTTTTGGTGTGGACGTCCTTCAAAATCCATTATTACCAGCAGGTCCACATCACTATCCGTTGTCGGCCTGTTTGAAGCATGTGATCCGAATAAGATGATACGTTCCAGTTTGAACTGTTCAGCGATCTTGTTTACAAACTCTTCTATTTCATCTTTGATGTTATTTTTCATGATAGAATTCCACTATAATTTTTGTTTTTTGATGACGCCAACCAAATTTCCCTACTATAGCCTTTCAGATAATGTTTTTGGTTGTTTGATCCGGAATTGTTTTAATTTTAGGCGATTTTTCAATCAACAATTGCAAATCGACAATCATAAATCCTATATTAGCCTATATCTTAAAATATCCGTAACCTACAGACGTCTTAGCTCCCACTCCATGTTCTTGAAGTCCCTTTTTCAGCCAGTTCACAGTATGATCGAGCAATTCGCGATCCTTTTCTTTCTTCTTTAAGGCCAGTGAAAAACCAAACCCGGTTTTTTCAATCGTCAGAAAATTATTTGGCATCGAATTCATCCAGCCTGACGGCGCTTCTTTCATCCTATTTAAGAAACGGTTCGAGCTTTTTTGAGCCTTGCTTTTCTTGAAGATATTTCCGATATGGTCTTTGACAGTCGGAGCAAAGGGATACGCCCTTGTCAATATATCAATTCCCGTACCGAATGCCGCCTTGATGTAGCCTCGGATGAGGCAAAAAAAGTGTCTATGTTACTCTTGATGGGAACGGCAGGATAGGACGATTCTTAAATTCATTATCCTTCGGGCCTTCGATCTCCATATAGCGTATTTCTTTTTTATCATCCAGTCCCTTGCCTATTTCGAAGTTCAACATGGTTGCCAATTCCTGCATGCGGTCTAGATCCCAGAGATTGTTTTTATTCTTCTCACCGATCTGTTTTAATACATAGTCGGCAAACACCCGCTTAAATTCAGGTATTTTATCACTTTTATCAGGTTCGTTTTCCCACTCAAAAAATACATCCTCATAGCGCTTCTTGCGATGAGACAGGAGCAAGAAAGGCGTAATTTCCACACTTCCCAAACCAATGGGTTTGCCCAATCCCAGTTTGTGATAGCAACCCTTCGGAAGCGATATCGAAAACAAAAGCGCGCCGAGTTCAACCTTGCTAAGATTCTCAAAACGAATTCGCCCTATAAATACCGTTTCAGGTTTTACGGGTTTTATCCTGGTGATGAGGTTTTCATTCGCTCGCTTTTTGTCATCTCGCTCAATCCAATCATTGCCTGCTTTATGCCAATAAAATTTGTTCCCCCGGATGGCGGAATTATCGTTATAATGCCGCCTGGCCTTGATATTATCCGAGGTTTGGACAAGATAATGCTGAAATGTCGTTGGCTTGGGTGATTGCAGCAGCTTTGGGATATCTTCATCCATAAGGACATCACGCTGGCCGTCTTTTAGAACAGCATCTTCAAAAAAGACGCGACCGGCAAAGGTTTCAGCGTTGCCAAAAATCGCTTCGGGGATGTCATATTTCCCATCACTCATCCTTTTCAGATTTTCAGGAATATGATCGCCGATGCTTTTTTCATACGCCAGCCGAAACATGCCGGTATGACCGAAGGAAACCCTATCTTTTCCGGTGCTGTCTTTCCAGCGGACATAAAAGCACGGCACTTCTTTCATTTTACCAGCTTTTACAAGTAAATTTGGAACTTCCAAAGAACGGTTTGTATCATTTTTATAATTACGCGTGTCAACTTCAGGAAGCAGAAAATTATCATCCGACGTTGCCGAATAAATGAACCATTCTTTCTTTTTCTTCTGCATGGGGCCTGAAACAACTATCCAGCCATCATCAACCTGATAAAAGTTGAAAACATTGTACGATTGCCCTGACTTTTCAACTTTCATCTTTGCTTCTTTCTTTGGAATCTGTTTAAAACCAGGCGCCGGACGGATAAAATAGTCAAAACCTCTTTTGAAAAGGAATCCAGCACTCATTTTATAAATTGATTTTCTAGTCTGTTTATCCTTTGAACTCATTTTCGATTGATATTCAAGGCGCAGATTACTTGTATCCGCTAACCCTCTGAAATACAGATATTTATCACCAAACGCCCCGAACCGTCCATAGCTCATAATTTCCACAAGAGTTCTAATCATTCCTCTGATAGAACTACCTGGAATTTTGGGCTTACCGCCGGGCGAAAAAAAGTCCGAATTGATGAAAGCTTTCTCCGTTTTCTTTGGTTCTTCCTGTGCTTGTTTTTTCATTTCATCTTTATTCAGGGTATCACGGATATAAAGAGGTGTTTTTGTTTTGATTTCTAAATCAATCCATCCGGTATAACGATCCGGATGATATCGGTCAAAGTCAGGTATGGGTTCAGATTCCACAACCTTTTCATTCAATGGAATGAAATTATAGGGAGCCCTGGCTTTATCTTGTATATTAATAACATGCTTCATTTCAAGTTCGCAGCTATCAGATGTTACTGCTGTGGGACTATCACTGCCCCTTGATGGTTCCTTTGCCTGGATATACTTTTTTACCGAATGAGAAACGGGACTCTTTGAATAGATTGTCTCCCCTTGGCAGATTACCTTTGAAACCTGTCCTTCTTCCCGTTCGAATTCGACATCTTTTCCGGTTAATGCTGTATCGGCAATGTTGGAATCATGGATCGTCAGTTTTGTCTGCCCTTTCTTGCCTTTGAAAAGGACAGCAACTTCTATTTTTCCTTTTTTCGTCTTCGTTACGCTGAGTTTCCCCTGTTCCATATTTTATTCTCCTTCAGATCAATTCTTTTTTACCATCGTTAAATGACACAAACCGACAATCCGTATAGGTGGCCTGGCCCACCGGATTGTATCCGATATAGTTGTGGGTTTTGATAAAAAGGCGGTTTTTCTTTTCATCAATCATCAGATTTTTAAAAGGGACACAAAGGCGTGTTCCTCTTTTTTCAAAAATTTCGGTAAAACCATCTCCTTTATTTTTTGCCATGGTGCCGAATAAAACTTGTTCGGCGATCACAACATCAACTTCGGTTCCCAGGAAATCAGTCCGCTTCCGTGTTTTCATTCCATTGGAAGTCCGCCATGCGTGAAATTCTTTATTTTGGTTGAAAACTCGGACTCTCTGAATATGCTTTTCCTCAATGGTCTGTCCTTTATAAAATTGAAAAAGATTTCCAGTCCATCTTCCGGCCAATACTCTGTCATCCAGAAAAACAACCACAAAGGCAGATTCGGGCATGAAGGCTTTTAATTGTATTTCAAATTCTCCCGGTCTAATATAGCTGGCCGGTTCTGATGTTGAGTTTACAGAAATAAGTTTAAGTCCATTGGCTTCCATAATTAACCCTCCGAAGTGAAAGCGTTCACAAGTTGTTGAAGGTTCTCTCTGGTTTCAGGAGGTATTCTGCTGAAATCCTCATCAAGAGTAAACCGTTCGCTGTTCCATTCAATAAAGGCGCTTGTGCCTTTGAAAACCCCTCTGCCGACATTTTTCTCACCGCCGATTGCAATATCGCCGGTCCACAGGTCTTTTAATACCAGAAGCAGCAACCCGGCTTCCGCCGCTTTGCACTTTGGAACTTCAACAATCACTCGAATGACTTTATTACTATCATCCTGAAACAGCGGCATACTATCGAATAAAGCGCCTTCGATAGTTCCGCCGGTGAACCGGTCAATTTTGATTCGGTTTTGAAGTTCGGCAACAAACTGCGGCATGACGATTTCATGGACACGAACCTTACCTTTCCTGGCTTCCTTTGCACCAGGGGTTTTATCCACATAGCCAAAAAGGTTTCGGACAATGGTATCGGGTTTGTCCAGTGTCTTGACAATCCGTTCAGCCCTTGCCCGAATGGCGCCTTTGAGTGATGAACCGGTCAAAACCGGATCATCTAAAGATTGGATATGAACGGCATCCGGCATTGCCGGATTATTTGGATAAGATTTAATAATCAGGGAATGTTTTAATATCAGGGTTGCATCCATCCAAAAACGGTGGGTCGCTGCCGAAAAGGGGGACCCCAGCGAGTTTAATCGTATTTCATTTGCCGGAAGGAATTTTTGTGTCAGCCAGTTCAGCACATCTATCTTTTTAGAAAAATCAAAAAGATAAATCTTTGTAGCGTCTTTGCACAAACGGATTTTGCCCAAACCGTTATTGGTTTTCGCGCCCATCTGAATACAACCGCTCTCAAGCAGTGTAAAGATGGACGCGGCCATTTGTTTTACCAAAGCTTCATCCTCATGGGTGAAAGCAAACTCTATTTTCACTGAAAACAGAGAATTACGTTCCAGAATTTCATAATCATATTTTTTTTGATGTTTCACCATGCCGGTTTTGTTGTCGATCCCGATTCCGTCACGGATAACTGTCCGGGTTTCAGAGATACAGATCAAGTCCGAGCAACGGACTGAAGATTGCTTTCCCTCTTTTCTGTTTGTATATCCCCAGAAATTCTGTAGTTGTTCTTTGAACGCATTATCTTTTTGTGTTATTGAATGCTTTAAAACACCGATAAATGCAGTTGCCGGAATAAAGGCCTTTCCGTCATTGCCCAACAGGATGTCGCTATCACTTCGTTCATCGGAACCGCATCCGATATGGAGCGGCGACTCGGTTTTGATTCTGCCTTGAATGACTATTTTTCCTTTTAATTTGATGGGTTCACTCATTTTGCGCCTCTCTTGCTTTGGTTGCCTTTCGCATCATTGAAAAGAAGGTCGTGAAATAGGCATGATGCAGGACTTTTTCAAATCCGCTGTCTTTTTCAGGTGAGTAACCGATTTCCTGACACAAGGTTGTCAAGTCTACAAGATTAGGTTTTTGGAAAGCGTCACTTGCGGAGACTTTTTTACTTTTCAGGAAATCCAGCAATGTTTGTTTCCGTTCTTTGCTGCGGCAGGATTCAAGTTGTTCGTTTGCACTTTTCCGAAGATTTTTCACGGAATCGATAAATGCAAGTTGATCTAATTGACCTGCCATGGCATGAAGCCTGCCAATCAAGGAGTTGCTTGGCAATTTATTGTTTTTATCGGACTTAAACAAAATCACATCCAGCATCGCATCCAAAGCCACCTGCTTTTGAACAGCGTTTTGGATAAGGATTTTCAGAATATCCTTTGTCTTTTGAGGAATGTTCCCGTCCGGTTTCTGAGCTCTCATTGTTTTCAAGTCTTTTTTGAACAATTTATCTTCAGCCTGCCAACCCATCATGAACTGACCAAATCCCTCATGAGTTCTTTCCCCGATGCCGGTCTTTTGAAATTCCTCAAGTCTTGCCCTGCCTGCTTCAGTAACATTCTCAAGCAGAAAACAAGAACCTGCCTTGAAACAGGCTTCCGATGGCTTTTTGAACCGCCAGATACTCACAAAGGTTTCCGCATCATCCTGTCTGATGAAAGCCTTTTTGATGTTAACGCCAAGGTATTGCTCCAATACGTTAATATCTGTACTAGCGAACCCGTTTTCATTGTATAAAATCGTATCTGATAAAAATGTAAGCGATATTTCCCCTTTTGCTTTGATCTTATGGCAAACAGGGGTTGGCGCTTGGTCCCGCACTTCAAAAGATACCTTGCCGTATTGTGCATTTTTGGAGCGGCCGATATAACCGGTCCAGGATCTTCCGCAGGTATCAGCCAGCTTTTTTAATTTTTCTAAACTCCCGGTAATGACACCATGAAAAACCTGGCCTTTTGTAATGGATTCGTAGTTGAATATTTGCCCTTCTTTGGAAGTACCTTTTTGCGGGTCTCTGGCGTGATGAAAATTCAAATCGGTTCTTACCTCCGCAAATCCGATAGTATCTTGTTCCAGCCGGCAGAAACCCGTTTTGGTTTTAGTCTGTTTGTCCGGGTCTTCTCCATCTTCATCCAGCAGTAGCAAATCATAAATCTGCCTTGCTGTCTTTTCTTCCCGTATGCTGACAGGAATCGGATAATAAACGGATTCGTTGCCGCTCTCGTCCGTGAGCGCCATATAAGCATTTCCAAACCGGACATCACCTTTCAGAAAATAACTATAGAACTCGTCGTTCAGATGAGCGTTGCTATTGATCTTTTTTTGTTTAATATATGTGGCCGCAAACATCCCCAGAACGGATGTGCCGGGTATATATTGAAGGGTTCCTACCGTATTCATATCCCCGTATCGTGCCGAAATAAGCAGCGGCGCAAGACTGGTGATTTTATATCTTAGCTTGTGCATAAGTCCTCCAATTTCTTTTGAACAGATATTTCATTAACACCGTCCATCAGAAAGCAACGGATTTCGCCAAATCCGCGGTTTCGGGCAGTTCCAAAGCTTCTGAAATTCAGAACGGCCAGTGCAAGCGTGTCTATTACTTCGCCGCTATCATCCTCGGCAGTGACATCACCGACAAAAATCACGCCTTTCTTGATTACGCGGCTGCTCCTCAACGAGTGTTCACTTGCAACACCGTCATCAGTGATGCGTGTCTGCTGCCGGATTTCAGTAAATGTTTCCAATATGCTATCTTTGGAAAGAATTTGTTTATATTTACCTTCGGTCAGATAATACTCCAGCCATGCTTTATTCTCGCGATAGCTTTCAATATAAAGATTGGAAAAATATACCGGTGCGGAACCAGCAGCCCCCTGATCCCCGAAAACACGGGGGAAAAAAATATCGAAAGAAATACCGGCTTTTTCAAACATTTCTTTAACTTCTCTTGCCGAATCCAGCAGGCAGCCTTTAATCCGCTTTGCGGGAATATAGGGCAGCCCCACCTCGTCAAAGACGACATCCGAATCAATAATTGCCCCGTAACCTTCGCCCGAACCGACGAGCGCAGGCGATAAAAGTTCAACTTTAAGACTATAGGTTTTCATCGCCGCCCTTCCTTTCCATTTCAAATTTTGGATAAAATTCAAGCATCTCAATCATATCAAAATAAATGGTTTTTTCATTTTCAAATAGCGTCTCGTGATATGTTCTCCCCGGCATTAAAGGCAGTTTTCTTCCACGATACTTATTTTCTTCTACAAATTGTTTACAGGCGTCTTTTGAAAGCGATAACACCCGTTGAAGTTCCTTGATCTTGTTTTTGGGAAAACCTGCCAGGATCTTGTTTTTGGGAAAACCTGCCAGATTAGCGGTCAATTTCAGCATTTGATCAAGGCTTTGTTCATCTGTATCAGCCGCTACCATCTTATAGGGGCGGCTGAGCAAGCTGCCTTCCGGTGATGTGAATTGCGTCTTGCGAATTTG
>CAYPIW010000028.1:0-7894 GCA_964410925.1 uncultured Desulfobacteraceae bacterium | reverse complement strand
TGTAACCTGGGGTAATTAAAATTGCCCATAGTATGGCTTTAAAAAATATCCCATATTTATTCCTTCCCGTATACCTGGTGTCAGGTTTCAGGTGTCAGGTTTCAGGATTTACGAATACATTCTTTGTAACAACTCCGAATTTCTAATATTTATAGACCTCAAGATACTCCACGTCCATATAATTGCTATGGGTCACATCGTTTTCCACTTAATCCTGACACCTGAAACCTGAAACCTGAAAAAGGGCTTCGAAGCCACGTTTTACCAATAGACAAAAATCAGCGTTTATCAACGGCCCTGATTTACACCCCTCCTGATAAGAAAATATTCTCATTCATTATGCATTCAACGTATGCTCAATTAATGACGAAGACTCGACATTTTTTCTGGCAAGTTCCAAAAGGTGCCGGTGATGGGTGAAGAATATGACCTGGGTTTGTTCAGACAACCCTTCCAGTGCCTTCAGGGCTGCAACCGCTCGATCATCATCGAACTTGATCAGGATGTCGTCTACAATAAACGGGATGGGTTCGTTGTGTTCCAGGTAATCCTGAAGACCCGCCAACCGTAACGCAAGATACAATTGATCCGCGGTTCCATCACTCATGCCCTCCACAGGAACAATTTCCCTGCCGCCCGGTCGAACCCCGACAAGCACGGGCCGGCCGGTATCGTCAAATTCCGCACGCACCCCTTGAAATGAGCCTCTGGTAATTTGCTTGAAAAGTTCGGTTGTACGCTTTAAAATAGGCTCCTGGCTTTTATTCCGATACCGTTCTATGGCCTGGTTTAATATTTTCGATGCGATTTTCAGCCGGGCATACTGCTCCACATCGTTTTCAAGCCCTCCCAGAAGGAGTTGAATTTCTTCGGCCACCTCCGCTGCCCGAGCGCTCCCATCCATTTTGTCGAGTTCCGTTCGCTCGCTTCCAATGCACTGATCCAGTTCCGATTTTTCTCGATTCAGCGTATCGGTCTCCTCTGCGAGTTTGCCAATCTCCCCGTCGATGCCGTCCGGATCCACGGTTAGCGCCTGGTTGATAAAGTCATCGATGGTGGCACCGGCGCTCAAATGGTGCAATCTTTCATTGAGCTGGTTTAATTCAGCTTCTGTTTGTTTTCGTTTTTCGGATTTTCGTTCGGCCTCGGGAAGATCTTCGTAGCTTTCACACCCTGCTTCTTCACACATGCCCTTGAGCCGGGTTTCTATTTCGGCAATCCTGCCAACCGCTTTATCCATGCGGTTCTGTTCCTGGGCCAGCTGCTTCCCAAGGGTTTGCCGCTGGGATTGAGCGGTTCTCGCCAGAGTCAACCGGCGGTTGAGTTCAAGCGTTGCGTCACCGGCAGGCAAATCTTTCAAGTCTCCGGCCACCGCATCCACCAGACCGCTCACCTTGATTGCAAATTCATCCGCATCACGATTAATACCGTAAATGCGTTTTTGAATAATATTGGCGTCTTTGAGCTTGCCGAACAGCGTGTTCAGATCTTCCATCACTGCATTGGCCTGGGCAGGAACGGCATGGGCATCCAAACCCAGCGGCCGGACAGCCTGTTCCCAATCTTTTTGCCATTGTGCAAGATCCTGTTCGCTGGAATCGACCCGTGCCTGTGCTTCTGCCAGCTCCCGCTTGCGTTGAGACTTCTCGCTTCTCAGCTGCTTTATGTCGCTGTGCCGCACCTCCTCGGCCTGGATGATCCGTTTACATCTTTGGATTACGTCGGCCAGTGTTTCTTTCTCCGTGGAATGGGACTCCGAAAGCTTCTTCAAACACTGATTCAGACTTTCAAAATGAACGTCCATTTCATCCTTTAATCGGTCAACTCCGGCCCGGCGTTCCCTGATCTCTTTGGCTTTTGTGGCCAAAGTCTTATGATTTTGCGCCCATGCTCTCATTTCTTTGGGAGATCGAGGCATAATTTCCGAAGGTTGCCATATCTGAATCCACTCTTTCACAAGTTTTTGGTGCGCCTTTTCGGCAAAATCAATTTCTGTTTTCAAACGGACCCGTTCTTTGGTATGGGAAGTTTGATCTGCGAGCAATTTGGCTTTGGCGGCAACGCGATCCGCCTCTCGCCGGAGCCTGTCGGCAATTTCATCCGCCTTCTGAATACTGTTTTCAAATGCCTCCGAGAGCGTCTTTGAATTCCCGACCCCCTTAATATAGTCATCGATTTCTTTATCCAATACGGGGTTGCCCTCCAGGGTCCGTAATATAAAGTGCCATCCCCTGCCCCTTTGCTCTCTCGCCTGTTCAAGATCATCTTCCGAAGGAACCTCCTGCTGTAACCGAAGCTCGTCTATTTGCCGTTCAACATCAGCAAAGGTTCTTTCAATCTTCTCAAAATCCTTTTTTAAACTGCCACACTTGAACTCAGCCTCTGCGGTTTGATCTTCAAACAAAATAATCGTCTCCAGTGAAGGCACCGGGAGACCTTCCAGCTTCTCGACCGATCCGGACCAGAGTGTCTGTTTGCCAAGGGCAAGATCCAGAGTTTTTAATTCGGAACGGATCTCTGATCGTTCTTTTGCATAGTGCTTTTCCAAAGCCCCGTATTCTTCGGCCCGAAGGATGGCATTTTTTAAGGGGTCTACCTGCCTGGCAGTTCCAAGTCTTTCCAGCTTCCGGTCAATACCCGCAATACGATGGGTAAGGCTGGGAATTGCTTCCCGGGCGGTATGGATACGCGTGACAATGCGCTCAAAACGGGTTCCCAGGTCCTGTATGCGGACCGCTTCCGATTTTTTTATCCGTAATTTTTCAGCATGGTCCAGGGTTAAGTCGTCCCTCAGGCTGCGAAGAATTTCTCCGGCTTCTCCGAGCAGCACGCTCATGCGCGTTTCTAACTGTATACGGTCCCTGGCCGCTTTGTGCTGACTCCCGAATTCCCGATGGATTTCTTCAATCAACGTTGAATTTTGCAGCAGACTTTCGGAAATTTCAAGCTCGGACAGCTCTTTTTGAAGAACCTTTGTGCTGTTACGTGCCTGATCATGGTCGTTTTCCGACACCCTGAGCTTTTGTAAAAGATCAACCCTCTGGTCCCGGAATCCTTCGGGTAACCGCACTGCGGTGGCATATGATCGGAATTCATTGATTCGTTCCTTGCGTTTGGTGATAACCGGAAGCGCTTCCTGAATCCGTTCCAACCGATGCAACGCGCGCTTCTTTTTTGCCAATTCCGTTTCCACGGTTTGTTTTCGCGCCAGTGCATGGGTCAATGCCTGATCATGGGCAACCCATTGCTGGCCGGGCAACTGAGCATCGCGCAGCTCTTTACGATGATCACTTATTTTTCCAATCGCTTCATTGATTTTCTTCTTCCGTCCCGCGGGCGTGAAAAGAGCGTCCGCCTGGGACTTGAGGTGTTCCTGAACGTCACGAAGATTGGAAGTCCCTGATCCTGCAGCAAAAATAATCTGCCCCATGCTTCCGCCGCCCCGGATAATCTCTTTGCCGCCACGCACCAGATCGGCATGGTCAATACCAAACAGGGCAACAAAGAGATCGGCGTCAACCCCGCTTAAGAATTTGTTGAGCAGGGATTCTTCTATTACGGATTTATCATCCCCGGATCGAAGGGTATTGAACCTGCCTTTTCGCCGGACAAATTCCAACACATCGCCTTTGCCGGATTGAATGGCTGCTCCGATTCGCATTTTTCCGTAGGGATGAAGAAAATCATCCGCGGACCGTTCCGGGATACCGTAAAAAAGATTCCGCAATGCTCGCAGGGCGGAACTTTTGCCCGCCTCATTGAGACCATAAATCACGTGAAAGCCCTGCTTGCCGGCGCTTAAATCAATAACCTTATCGGTAAACGGTCCATAGGCGATAAGCCTGAACTCGAGAATTCTCATTGGGGATCCTCTTTTTTCATCAGCCCCTGAATGAGCATCGGCCGAACCTGAGCCAGCAGAGTTTTTAGCCATTTTGTATCATCAAACCGGATCCGGTCCGGACCCTGTTTAAGTTCTTTGGGAATTTTTTTCTCAAGATCCATCAACTCATCCGATAGCTCACGCAATAAATCCGGTTTTTCAGCGAATTCGTCAAGCAAGGTTACAAGTTCTCCTATGGCCCCGTCACTGGTCCGAAAATCTTTTTCAGATGAGGGCAACCGGGTATGAAATTTAATTTTTTCAACCCAGACCCTATGGCCGCTGGTATCTAAAGCCGCCGCCCGGATCTCATTGCCCCATCGGTCAACATTGGCAAGGAGATCCCTGTGCGCCGGTGTTTCCCCCTGAATTAACACACGGACAACCAGAGAGCGGTCCTCATTTTCATCCAGCAGGGTTTCAAGGCGATGGCAAAAACGATCCACAACCATGTACCCGCTTTCAGCGCCGCTTGAATCCACGGTGACGATCTCCCACCGGATAACATCCAGGGGTTTGAACTCTATTTCCGGACACCCCCTGTCATCAACCGTAACGAGCACGCATCCTTTGGGGCCCGTCTCCCGAACATGACGCCCTTGAATGTTTCCGGAAAATACAATCCACGGGTCATGCGAAAGGATCTCATGCTGATGAACGTGCCCTAGTGCCCAGTAGTCGTACCCTTTTGACCGCAACCCTTCCACGGTACACGGGGCATACGGCTCGTGACCCTCCCGGCCCGAGGCACAGGTGTGCAATATCCCCGCATTAAAATAACCGGGGAGCGGTGTGGGATAAAGAAGGGACAAATCTTTTTTTATGGCCGGCGTTGCAAAACTCTGTCCATGAATCGCAACATGCAAGCTGTCGAGGGTATGCGTTGCGGGTTTGTTTGACGGAAACAAATGAACATTTTCCGGAAGTCGGAGTGTTTTGGTTATTATACTGGCTGCATCGTGATTTCCGGCAACCATGTAGACGGAAATGCCGGCCTGGCGCAGCCTGCTCATCTGGGACACCAGATAAAGCCCGGTGTTGTAGTCCTTCCAGTCCCCGTCATAAAGGTCTCCGGCAAGGAGAATGAAACGAACCTCTTCGGCAATGGCGGTCTGAACCAGATTGTTGAACGCCCGCCGGGTTGCCTGGCGAATTTCATCTACCGGGGCACCTTCATAATAGTCGAGCTTGTGCAACGGGCTGTCCAGATGAATGTCGGCTGCATGGATGAATGTAAACATATGTTAACACAGCATAGAAGTCATGCGAATATTGTTTTGAGCTTACCTTCCGGTTCTTTGAAACACATCGAATCGTTCCTGTTCTAAGGGTCGAATCTTGGATATTTTTTCAAAATCCGTATCGATGTGCAGCAGCATAACACCATGCTCCAGTGCAATCTGCGCTATGCAGCAATCCACGGGGCTGTTGATGGTAACTCCCCTTCGTCCGAGTTCAAAATAAATTCGTGCGGCGGCCGGCCAGGTATGTTTTGTAGCTTCAAGGTAATATTGTGTGGACAGGTAATCCTCGAGCACCCCCCATTCTTTCTGATCTGCTGAACCCTGGAGAAGTTCTAATTGATTAAACCGACTCAGAACCCAATTTTCCGGGCCAATCCTTTTTTGAAAGGCTGTTGCAACGTGTCCTGTTTTGTCTTTGAAAATTTCGATCCAAACCGATGTATCCACCAGAATCATTCTCTGAACTTCCTCACCTTCTTATGATCATAATTTTTGCAGAACTTGATGGAACCTGCTAATTCAGCCAGATCCTTTCGTTTTTTAATCCGGATAAATTCTGTAAGCGCTTCATGAACAAGATCTTTTTTGGTTCTGGCATCGCTCACTGAAAACGCCTCATTCAGCAGATCGTCATCAATTACGATATTGGTTCGCATGACCGCCTCCCTGTGTGGATTTGATGCCTATTATACACCTCCAATACACATTGTCAATAAGGTTTCAGAACTTCATATTTGGCAGAGAATTCCTTGACAAATGCTGTTAAGATAAGGGATATGTGTTTTGGTTAACCGCATCCCGTGCTTTTGCAACGACAGGGTCTCCAGTATAATTTTTCAACTGATGCGAAGAAAGGATATCTGACATGAAATGGTTTCTTTATGCAATCAGCTTTTTTTGGATTACAGCGGGTTCTTTGAGTATTATTTATACCACCGAATCCAGAAACGTTATGAAACGGTTGTTTGAGAAAACAGATCGAAAAGTTCTCTCGGTTTTTCCCGCCTTAATAGGTGTTCTGCTGTTTATTTCCGCGTCATGGAGCCTTCATTCATGGTTTTTGAGAATTCTCGGTATCATGGCTGTCATTAAAGGAGCTATTATATTTTTTAATCCTAAAAACTTATATGATGGAATGTTGAACTGGTCTTTAAACTCTCTTTCAGATCAAACCTACAGGTTTTTGGGAATTGTTTGGATAATCATTGGAACAGCAATTTTATCCTGGATTTTGTAAAAATACAGATAAAAGCCTAATCCAATGTTAATGGATGAATCACCGAACGGCAAATACACACGAAATCAAAATGTCCAAAAGACCGGGATCAACAGCGACCCCATGACGATGACAAGGATATTCAATGGAATGCCCTGCTTGAGATAATCGCTGAATCGATAATTGCCCGGACCGTAGACCAACAGGTTGGTCTGGTAACCGATGGGGGAAGCAAAACAGGCGCTGGCGCCGAAACAGACCCCAACGATGAACGGTTTGGGATTTACTCCCAGTTTAAGTGCCGTGGCAATGGCGATGGGAATGCCGAGCGAAGACAGTTCAAACATGCCGATGGCCGTCACATCGACCGGTATTTTTTCGGTGATTAACAGGTAGAGGGTAAGAAGCAATATGAAAGAGACAACCCAAAATGTCATGTCCGTTCTCCTTTTCATACAACATTCCGGTCATAAATTCATCTGTTTAAGCAACGGAATAAATTTATGATTGGCTTTTGGGAACGGATACCGGTCAATGTCCTGGAGCTTTATCCAGAGATAATCTATGGGTCCGTTCAATTGAACATTCCCCGTCAGGTAGTTGCAGCAAAATACATCCGCATAGATTTTAAAATGCGTATACGCATGTTTTACACGGATCAGGAAAGAATTGACTTCCACGGAAATGTTCACTTCTTCCCGGATTTCTCTTACACAGGCTGTTTCCGCACTTTCGCCGTTTTTGACCTTTCCACCCGGAAATTCCCATAATCCGCCCAACAGCCCTTCAAGTTTTCTTCGGGTAATTAAAACATGAGGGTTTTTAAACACAACCCCCACGGCAATGTGATACTCCGGCCTCGGCAGTTTTTTGATCCGTTTTGGATATTCATTCAGAGTCTGGGATTGATATGCACGGCAAAAGCTTTGAAGGGGACATACCCCGCAATTCGGGTTTTTCGGTTTACAGATTAACGCCCCCAACTCCATTAATGCCTGATTGAACATCCCGGGGTTTTTGGGATCTAACAGGGTCTCACATGCGTCCTTGAATATTTTATACGAGACAGACTTGTTTATCGCCGCATCTATCTGCAACAGTCGGGCCATCACCCGCTTGACATTGCCGTCCACCACGGCATGGGGTTCATGAAAGGCGATACTTAAAACCGCAGAGGCGATGTAATCCCCCACCCCCGGTAACCTTCTGAACTCATGCCAGTTACCGGGAATTTTTCCGCCGTATTTTTCAACCACCGTGTTTGCCGCCCGGTGCAGATTCCGTGCCCGTGCATAATATCCCATCCCCTCCCAGACCTTGAGCACGTCGGTTATATCGGCCTGGGCCAAAGATTTCACATTCGGAAACTCAAGAAAAAAAGCCCGGTAAAAGGGCAGAACCGTATTCACCTGGGTTTGCTGAAGCATGACTTCCGACACCCATATGCGGTAGGGATCATCCGTTTCTCGCCAGGGCAGCGGGCGTTGATTTTTTTTATACCATAAAAGCAGTTTCGATGGAATGTGACGGATCTTTTTTGGCATTCTATCC
>CAYPIW010000027.1:0-13708 GCA_964410925.1 uncultured Desulfobacteraceae bacterium | reverse complement strand
ATTGTTGAATATCACCTTCATCGAAATCTGGTCGCCTATAAGTCGCACAGAAAAAGAAGGGTCAGACAGGCTAAACATTATAACATAAAAGTTACGCTGTAGTATTAAAAAACACGGCACAATAACATGACAAATATCAATCAAGATACGGAGGCAGTCATGAAGATCCTCATTGTTGATGACAAAAATGAGAATCGCATCCTGTTGGAGGTCCTGCTCAAAGGGAACGGATTTAAAGTGGCAATGGCGGAGAACGGAGAGGTCGCCTTGCAAAAGCTCCGGGCAGAACCCTTTGACATGATTATATCCGATATCTTGATGCCGGTGATGGATGGTTATACCTTCTGTAAGGAGGTAAAGCGGGATGACCGCTTGCGCCTGATTCCCTTTATTTTTTATACGGCTACGTATACCGACAGACGCGATGAGGAGCTTGCCATGAAAGTGGGAGCTGATCGATATATCAGAAAGCCCGTGGAGCCTGAAATCTTCATAAAGATGATCCGGGAGGTGATTGCAGAGATGGAGATCGGCAGGATAGTCCCGGGAAAACCCGAACCAAAAGAATGTGCGACGGTTTTAAAACTTTATGATGAGCGGCTGGTGAAGAAACTTGAAAAAAAGATGCTGGATCTTGAAACAGAAATCGAAGTGCGGAAACGGGCCGAACGGACCATCCGCAAATTGAGCATGGCCGTACAACATAGTCCGAGTATTGTGATGATTAAGGATATGGCGGGACGCATCGAATATGTGAATCCGAAATTTGAAGACATAACGGGTTATAGCGCCCTTGAGGTCCTTGGAATTGAAGCCGCTGATTTGGGGGAACAGTCCGGTGAAGATACAGAGAAGATGTTCCGGGAGTTAAATTCCGGAAGAGAATGGCGGGGAATATTCCACAACCGGAAGAAAAACGGAGAGTTCTACTGGGAAAGGGCGTCCATATCCCCGATCCTGGATAAAAACGGAACCATCACCCATTTCGTAAAGGTTGCCGAGGACATTACCGAACTCAGAGAAAGCCAAGAAAAATACAAAGACATTTTTGATAATATCATGGATATCTTTTACAGGACCGATAATGACGGAAAAATTACAATCGTTTCCCCATCCGTGAAGAATATATTCGGCTATCTGCCGGAGGAAGTCATCGGAGAAACGCTTTCCAAATTTTTTCTTCATTCGGAGCAAAGTGATGTGTTTTTTTCATATCTTAGAAAAAAAGGAAAGATAGATGGATATGAGTCTGAAATGATTAAAAAAGACGGCTCCGTAATATGGCTGTCCACGAATGCCGGTCTTTATCGTGACGAGAATGAAACCATTCTGGGTGTTCAGGGAATAGCCAGGGATGTTACAGAATACAAAAAAATCGAGAAGGAAAGCAAACAACTTGAATCCCGCCTTCAGCAGACCCAGAAGATGGAGGCCGTCGGCACTCTGGCCGGGGGCATCGCCCATGACTTTAACAACATCCTCACAGCGATCATCGGCTTTGCACAGATTGCCATGGATCAACTTCCCAAGGAAAACCCGGTACATGCGGATCTTAAAGAAATATACAAAGCAGGGCAACGGGCAAAGAATCTGGTAAAGCAGATCCTTGCCTTCGCCCGCAAGCACAAGGAGGAAGTTGTTCCGATGCAGATTGTTCCTGTACTCAAAGAGGTCCTCAAATTCATCAGGTCAACCCTGCCGGCGACTATAGAGATCCGGCAGAACATCGAGCCGGAGGTGGGGAATATTATGGCCGACCCGGCCCAGATCCATCAAATTATCATGAACCTTTGCACCAATGCGAGTCATGCCATGCAAGATGGAGGCATCCTGGATGTGGACCTGACCAGGGTGAGGGTGGATCATGATTTTGCGCACCAATATCATGGCCTCCGGCCGGGAGAATTTGTCAGGTTATCCGTCAGCGACACAGGTCATGGAATTGCGCCGGAGATATTACCGAGGATCTTTGACCCCTATTTCACAACCAAGGGGAGAAGTGAAGGAACCGGGCTGGGGCTTGCCGTGTCTCACGGGATCATAAAAGGGTATGGAGGCACCATTAGTATCTACAGCGAACCTGGACGGGGGTCCACATTTCATGTGTATTTCCCGCGTTTTCGAGAATCGGTCGAACCGGAAGCGAATAAACCCGAACCGATTCACGGGAGAAACGAACGAATTCTGTTTGTGGATGATGAAATATCCATTGCAAAAGTTATCAAGCGAATTCTGGAACAACTGGGTTACCGCGTTGAAACCCGGACGAGTCCTGCCGAGGCCCTTGAGCTGTTTAAGGCTCGTCCGGATCGATTTGATCTGATCATCACGGACATGACCATGCCCCATATGACCGGCGACCGGCTGGCAGAGGAACTCATGAAAATCCGGCCGGATATCCCCGTGATTCTGTGCACCGGATTCAGTGAAAAAATGACCATGGAAAAGGCAGAGGGGCTAGGGATCAAGGCCTTCATCATGAAACCTTTGACTGTGTATGACCTGGCCCTTGCGGTTAGAAAAGCGATTGAGGGGGATTGAGAACGTTTGAAAAATATTTCCTTCCAGCCATTATTTCCCCTTCGTCTCTTGTCCCTCCGTCCCTAAAGGTACTCCCTGATTTTTTCCATAAAGGTTTCAGGATCGATGGGCTTTTCAATATAACCTTCGCAGCCGGCAGCCATGACCTTTTCCCGGTCGCCCGTCATGGCATAGGAGGTTACCGCTACGATGGGAATATCGGCAAGGGCTTTGGTGCCCTTCAATTCCCGGGCCACAGCATAGCCGTCCATGACCGGCAACTGGATGTCCAGAAGGATCAGTGCCGGATTAACCTGTTTTGACAGCTCGATTCCCTCAGTGCCGGTGTGGGACTGGGCCACCTGATACCCGTGCTTCTCCAAAAGAAACGTCATCATGTAAAGGTTTTGCTCATTGTCCTCGATGATTAGAATGGTTTTTTTCATATTCGCCTCGAGATATATGATTATTGAATGATGATGGGAGCATTACCGATTTGTTAAATGGTTTTCAACCATTAACTTATTCATTTTTTGAGCGAAAGCCTTGCAATCAGGTTTCAGGTGTCAGGAGTAAGAAACGAATTAGCTGATACCTGAAACCTGACACCTGAAACCAAAAAGTCTTGGATGGCAATACAAACTGGTAATGCACGCTATGCAATTCATTGGATCACATTCCTAACTCCAAGGGCAGGATAAACATAAACCTGCTCCCCTTTCCTTGTCCATTGCTTTCTGCCAGTATCTCACCTCCCAGAATTTCCACCAGCCGCTTGCAGATGGAAAGTCCCAGACCGGATCCCTCGTACTGGCGAGTCAGTCCAGTATCCAGTTGTCGAAACGGTTGGAACAGTTTGTCCAAGTCTTGAGGGTTTATCCCGATTCCGTTATCTGATACGGATATTTCAATAAAATTTTTCGATGCGTGCCGGCCCATACCTTCTTTAAGGGGTTCCGAACCCGGAACAAGTTTGGCGGTGAGGCGGATTTCTCCACCGTCGGGGGTGAACTTCACGGCATTGGTAAGCAGATTGAGCAGGACCTGCTCCACGCGCCGTTGATCGCTGACCACCCGGTCCACCGATGGGGCGATTTCAAGAAAAAGCGCCTGAGCCTTTTTCCCGATCAAAGGGGCTACTACCTGAACGGCACTCTCAACAGCCTGGCGCATGGAAAAGGGTTGGGCCAGGATTTCCAACTGACCGGCTTCGATCTTGGAGATATCCAGTACATCGTTGATGAGATTGAGAAGGTGTCTGCCGCTGTTCTGCACCATGGATAACTGCTTGATCTGTTCATCATTCAACGGTCCGCTGAGTCCCTGGAGCATGATGCCGGTAAAGCCGATGATGGAGTTCAGCGGCGTACGCAGTTCGTGCGACATGGTGGATAAAAAGGCGGACTTGACTCTGTCAGCGGCCTCGGCTTCACTGCGAGCTTTTTCCAGCTCTTTATTCGCATGCTGCAAATCTTTTAAAAGCTTTGCCAGGAAGCGGTTCAATCGTTCCACCTCTTCCAAACGTTCATTCAGTTCGGTTGTACGGGCATCCACGCGTTTTTCCAGGGTGGCGGCATGTTGCTTGACCTTGTCGTACAACTGGGCATTCTCGATGGCCAGGGCGATCGGTCCGCAGATGCCCTGGACCAGTCTCAGATTTCGCTCGGAAGGTTTTATCTCGCTATGTGCAAAGATGCACAGGACGCCAATGGCTTGACCCTTGATCATCAGTGGAAAAGCAGCGTGAAAGCGGATTCCTTCATTGCAAACCGCTTCAAGGGTGGAATACTTGCCTTCGGAAGCCTTGTCCCACAGGATGAACGGGTTTCCGGTTTGGGCCGCATCGCTGCACAGACAGTCTTTAAACTTGATGGTCCCCGCACTCAATTCCCGGACCATCTCCGAAGAAACCTTGTTGGCAGAAGCAAGGGTCAACCCCTCTTTTACCCGGTCCACCAGACAGAGGGTCCCGCCCTCCAGACCGGTCAGATCCAGCGCACTTTGAAGCGATTGATCCAGGATGGATTGCAGATCCAACCTTGTGGTGATGGTACTAAGAATGGTATTAATAGACTCAAGCTCATTGCTGCGCTGTTGTATTTTGGCTTCGGCTTGCTTACGATCCGTAATATCGTGAATTATACTGATAAGATGCGGTCTGTCTTGCAGATAGAAGATTTCTCCGGAAATTAACCCCGTTCGGATTTCACCGATTTTCGTACGAAAATTTGCTTCCATATCGAGTACCAGGCTTTCTTTTCGCAGCAATTCCATAAATCGTTCCCGTTCCCCCGGATCCGCCCAGAGGTTCAGTTCGATGGTTGTGAGACCGATCACCTCGTCGCGATCATATCCCGTCAGGCGCAAGCCTCTATCATTTATTTCAAGAAAACGTCCGTCCTCCATGGTGGTCAACGTAATCGCGTCCGGACTGGAATGGAAGGCTTTTAAAAATTTCTCTTCCGATACCTTCAGTTTCTTTTCCATCTGCTTCCGGTTTTCTATTTCCTTCCGTAATTCCTTGTTAATAATGGATAATTCGGCGGTCTTGGTTTTAACCTGGGACCTCGACACCGCTGCAATTGCAAAGAGTAGGATGAGTAGCCCGGAGATCGATAAAAAAATGTTTAAAATCCATCTTGGAAGCTTCAGCAAGGGCATCTTTTCAATCCATTGTGTCCGGGCGCGATAATACATGGAATTTTTGTCTTTTCTTAAAGCAATCAAATGCCGATCAACGGCCTCGATCAGGTGTTGATTTTTATTTTCCGGAACGACGAATCGAAGTTCTCTGGGGCAGCAGGTTACGGGACTTCTGCTGATGTTGTATTGCTTTTCATGCCGCATCCCGAACAGGTGATTCACCAGTCCGACATCCGGCAAAAGATCGATCCTGCCGTTTTCAAGACGCTTAAGGCACTGGTCCCAGGTGCCCGGAACATACTCGAGGTGCCAGCCTTCTTTTGAAGCGATATATTCAAGAATATCAATATAAAACCCTTTGGCATTTCCCTCACTGTCCGTAAAAACTTTTGGCTTGTTTTGATATATGCCGACCCTTATCGGCGTATCTGCCGAAACTGAGAAGGGGTTAGAAAACAACAGGAGGAAAATGATAAACAGGATACGATTTCGCATATGGTATCCTCCGATAAATGAAATGGCTTTTAGCAACAAAAATTTCATTTCAGGAATTTGTGCAATATGTTAACATGTTATAGAGCGCTTCAGTAACATCTCAATAACTTATGGATTCGGCTCAATATCACCATTTAATACACCAGAACTTATTGAGATGTTACGCGCTTCAAATGGAGCCAAGGTGAGGTCGGGAACCAGATTTGCAAACCATGGTAACATATTTATACAAATTAAAATAATATTCTCATTTTTATCATAAAAGATCCAGAAGTTTCTCGCTTCCGGTAAGTAAAAACACATCGGCATGGAAAGTTCTCCTTTAGCCAGCCGGTGAGTGAAGGACTGGATGTTCTCCAGTTCACGGTCTATATCCGCATCTACGGAATCATGTACATCTTTTAGAAGGGCGTCCGGTTCCAGTATCAGTTGCGCTTCGGCAATCAGAGGCTGGTCGATGGGCTTTCCGACTGACTGCAAAGCCAAACAGTGACTTCCCTGATGCCCCCAACTTCCCGGCAGAGGTATCATTTGCACCCATGACCTCTCTTGAAAAGATATCCGTCAATTCAGGTGACCCCGGTTTGATTTCGTTTTGAAAGACAATGTGTTTCAAAGGATCCACAAAACGCAAATGTTCCCGAAGCCATTGTCGCGTCGCAGATGGAATCGGGATGTCCAATGCCTTTTCGCTCCACCAATTCCACAGGCTGCTCTTCGACGGGCAGGGCATTTATTTTTTCCACATAAATATTTCACTGAATGTTCATGATATGTTATCTTTAAGGTGGGTGATGAGATATGTTATGATTTTGCGCGTTGAATCGGATACCTATAAATTAAAATATTTGCAATATCTGCTTTATGTATGATATCTTAATATAGATTTAAGATACCGTTTTCTCAGAGAATTCCATATATTCTGGTTATAACGGATTTTGGGGAGTATCAAATTTATAGCTTAAAATCAGACTGATATCTGGATAATGCAATGAACAAGTGTAAAGTGACTAAAGTGCCTAAAGTTGAGGAGCCGCTTTGCTCTCTCCGAGCTGTAGGCTCTACGAGCCGGAGGCCACCATTTTATAAAATTGACAGAATTCAACAACCCTGGCCCAGACCGATCACCAGTACGTTATGATCATAAGTTAAGGTCCAGTATGAAACATAGCATATACTGATAATACATAGCTGAATCGCACCAGGGCAGGCTTTAGTTCACTTTACTGTCTCGGCTAATTAGATACGATAAAAACAGACGATTCGTAATAGCCTCCCCAAAATTCGATATAATCAGCATATATTAAATATGACGATACCGGCCACTGTTGAAAAACTGCCGTCGGACTTATCGAAAAAAAACAAGGATAAGGGAGCAGAAAATGAGAAAGGAAAAAAACGATGAAAATCCTGGTCGTTGATGACATTGAAGATTCGCGGGTTTTGCTCAAAACCAATCTTGAATACAACGGCTTTATGGTGACGGAGGCGTTTGATGGACAGCAGGCCCTGGAGATGGTTAGGAAATCAATGCCGGATCTGATCATTTCCGATGTTCTGATGCCGGTGATGGACGGGTTTCAGCTCTGTCGAAATATGAAGCAAGACGATCAATTAAAAAATATTCCCTTTGTTTTTTACTCCGCCACCTACACCGATCAAAGGGACGAGGAATTGGCCCTGAAGGTGGGCGCCGACAGGTTTATTCGGAAGCCCGCGGAGCCGGAGGAGTTTGTTAGAATTCTAAGGGAAGTGATTGAAACAGCCGAGAAAGGTGAAATTGAACTGAAAGTGCGGCAAGTTAAAGACGACCGGGAGATTTTTAAGCTATATGATGAGCGCCTGGTGAAGAAACTTGAAAAAAAGATGCTCGAGTTGAAAAAGGAGATCGAAGAGCATAACAAAGCGGAGCGAGACTTAAAAGAGATCCAAGAGCGTTTTCGTTTATCCTTTGATAATGCCAATATCGGGATGTGTCTGGTGGATCTTGAGGGGCGGTTGATGAGGGTCAACCCGAAAATGTGTAAGATACTCGGCTATACCCAAAAAGAGCTTGAAAATATGACGATAAATGACATCACCCATCCGGAAGACCTGAATATCAGCCCGACCTTCATTCGGCAGGCCGTTTCCGGGGAGGTGTTCCATGCCGAGTTGGAGAATAGATATTTTCACAAACAAGGGCATATTGTGTGGGCAAAGGTCTCCTGTTCGATTGTCCGCGATTCTCAGGGAACGCCCCTATATTTTATCTCCCATGTCCAGGATATCAGTGAACAGAAAATCGCCGAACAATCTATGCGGGAAAGTGAAAAACGTTATCGGGCTGTATTTGAAAATACAGGTACGGCCATGATAATTGTTGATGAGGATATGACTTTGTCCATGGTTAACTCGGAGTTTGAGATGCTGAGCGGATACTCAAAAGACCAGCTGGAAGGAAAGACGCGCTGGACTGAGTTTGTTGCCCCCGAGGACTTAGAGAGAATGCAAAGGTATCACACCGAGAGGAGAGAAAACGGTAATAAAAATCCTCGAGAATATGAATTCCGATTTAGGGACCGATTGGGAATCATAAAACATATGCTCGTTAACGTAGGCATGATTCAAGGCACCAAAATGAGCGTGGCTTCATTGACCGATATTACCCGGCGAATCAAAACAGAGGAAGCCTTACAGGAAAGTGAAAAGAAATACAGATTATTGGTCAACAATTTGTCAAGCATTGTTTACCGGGGTTTTAAAGACTTTTCCGTTGAATTTTTCGATAACAAAATCGAATCATTGACTGGGTATAGCAAGGATGAATTTAACTCAAAAAGAATGAAATGGTCGGATGTTATTGTTGAAGAGGATCGTAAAACCGCCAGGGAAGAGATCGCCCGGGCTCTTAAAACCACCGGCAGGTCATACGTTCGCGAATACAGGATAAAAACCAAACCCGAAAACATTCTCTGGATACAGGAAAGAGGACATATCATTTGTAATGAAAATGGCGATATTGACTATATCAGCGGCGTTTTTTTTGATATTACTCAAACAAAAAGACTGGAGTCCGAGCTCCGGCAGGCCCAGAAAATGGAAGCCATCGGCACCCTGGCCAGCGGTGTGGCCCATGATTTTAATAATTTTCTTTCCGTTATTTTTGGAAATGCGGATCTTTTGCTCATGGATCTAAACAAGGATCACCCATTCTATGCAGGGATATGGGAGATCAGAAAAGCAGGGGCGGGGGCGGCTTCCCTGACCCGGCAGCTTTTGACTTTCAGCCGTAAGCAGGCCATCCATCTGGAAATCATGAACCTGAACGACGTGATACAGACTATCACAAAAATGCTCGCGCTTCTCATCGGCGAGAACATAGAACTCCAGACCTTTCTTGACCCGGATTTAAAACTCGTGGAAGTGGATTTCGGACAGATGGAACAGGTCCTCATCAACCTGTCGGTCAATGCCAGGGACGCCATGCCCACAGGGGGCAAACTGACTGTGGAGACGAAGAACCTGGACTTGGATGAATTTTTTTTTAAAATACATGGGGTGGAAGGTGACCCCGGTTCTTATGTTATGCTGAGGGTGTGTGATACGGGCATCGGTATGGAAGAAGAGATCCTTTTCCATATTTTTGATCCCTTTTTCACGACCAAAGGCATCGAGAGAGGCACAGGATTGGGACTCTCAACGGTATACGGGATTGTAAAACAGAACAACGGGTACATCTTTGTTGATAGTAAGCCCGGCAAAGGGTCTGCATTTGATATTTATCTGCCCGCCGTCAGAAAAGAAAAAAAGCCGGCCGGCTCTGAAATGGTTGCCAAAGACAGTTTGGCCGGATCCGAGACAATTTTAGTGGTTGAAGATGAAATGACGCTTCGGAAGCTGACGTCCAGAATTTTGGGGCGTTATGGCTACCGGGTACTTCAGGCCTCAAATGGAGATGAAGCGCTTACCGTCAGCCATAACCATGACGGTCCCATTCACCTGGTCCTGACCGATGTGATCATGCCGGGAATAAGTGTACAAGAAATGGCAAAAAAGATACAATTTCGGCGAAAGGAGTCGAGGATACTGTTTACGTCGGGATACATGGATGATACTATCTCCCAGCAGGGTGTACTAAAGTCCGGAATCAATCTCCTGCAAAAGCCCTATACGCCGGAAGGTCTGGCACGAAAGGTAAGAGAGATGCTGGACCGGGATTCCGGAGGTTAAAAATGGTCCGGAGGTTTTGAAACCATTTTTAAAATCTGGAATGCCTAAAAGGAGAAAACAATGAAAGCGTTGATCGTTGATGACATTGTAGATTCGCGGGTTTTGCTTAGAACGAATCTTGAATTCAACGGGTTTTCGGTGATGGAGGCATCCAACGGACAGCAGGCGCTGGAGATGGTCAGGAAATCGCCGCCGGATCTGATCATTTCCGATGTTCTGATGCCGGTGATGGACGGGTTTCAGTTCTGTCGAAATATCAAGCAGGACGATCAATTAAAAAATATTCCCTTTGTTTTTTACTCCGCCACCTACACCGATCAAAGGGACGAGGAGCTGGCCCTGAAGGTGGGCGCCGACAGGTTTATTCGGAAGCCAGCGGAGCCGGAGGAGTTTGTTAGAATTCTAAGGGAAGTGATTGAAACAGCCGAGAAAGGTGAAATTGAACTGAAAGTACGGCAAGTTAAAGACGACCGGGAGATTTTTAAGCTATATGATGAGCGACTGGTAAAGAAGCTCGAGCAAAAGATGCTGGACCTGAAAAGAGAAATCACCGAGCGAAAACAGACCGAGAAGGCATTACGCGAGAGAGAGAAGAAATACAAAACCCTTCTTGAAACCACCTCCGAAGGATGCTGGCTGATAGATCCTGGACTCAAAACCGTTGAAGTTAACCAGGCCCTTTGCAAAATGCTCGGCTACAGTCAGGATGAGATGCTTGGCAAAACCCCCTTTGACTTTGTTGATGATGAGAACCGAAAGATTTTTATTGAGCAAACTTCAAAAATATCAGGTACAGAGCATCGCAGTTATAAAATTACCCTGAAAAAAAAGAACGGTCAGGACCTGCACACCCATTTTAATGCCACAACAATCAGAGATGAATCCGGAGAAGTACAGGGCTCTTTTGCATTTATTACTGATATTACTGAATATAAGCGAACTCAGGAAGAACGAAATCTACTGCCGGTAGCTATTGATCAGGCTGCGGAATCCGTGTTTATTACAGACACGGATGGAATGATTCATTATGTCAATCCCGCATTCGAGAAGTTAACAGGATACTGCCGTGAAGATGCTATTGGGAAGACGCCGAGGATTTTGAAAAGTGGAAAGCATGATGCTTCGTTTTACGCAGAAATGTGGAATACCATCACCCGTGGGGAGGCCTGGCTTGGACGCATTATTAACAGAAAAAAGGACGGCAGCTTTTTTGAAGTTGATGGAACAATTTCGCCTGTTTTTGATAAATCGGGCAAAATTATCAATTTTGTGTCTATAAAGCGTGATGTCACCCATGAGGCAGGATTAGAGAAACGCCTTATTCAGGCCCAGAAGATGCAAGCCATCGGCACATTGGCCGGAGGTGTTGCCCATGATTTCAACAATATACTGACAACCATCATCGGGAATGCCCATATGGCGTTGTTGGAAATCGGAAAGGATGGTCCCTTAAGAGAGGAGATAGAGGAAATTAAGGAGGCCGGACAGAGGGCCGCCTCATTGACCCGGCATCTTCTTGCTTTCAGCTGTAAACAGACCATTCATATACAGGTTATTGATCTCAATGAATTATTAACAGGTATAGAAAAGATGCTGGTGCGTCTTATCAGAGAAGATGTGGAACTGTCGAGGATTTCAGGGCCTGAATTATGCCACGTGGAGGTGGACCCCGGACAGATGGAGCAGGTGATTATGAACCTGGCAATCAATGCCAGGTACGCCATGCCCGAAGGGGGCAGGCTCACCATCGAGACGGCTAACGAGATCCTTAACGGGGACTATTTTCGAAGCCATGGCATTGAACAGCAGCCGGGCCCTTATGTTGTGCTCACGGTAAGCGATACCGGTATTGGAATGGATGAGGAAACCCAGAAACAAATCTTTGATCCATTCTTTACCACAAAAGAAAGAGGCAGAGGCACGGGGCTGAGTCTGTCAACGGTCTGCGGCATTATCAAGCAGAATAATGGCTTTATCCGGGTCTACAGCAAGCCGGGACAGGGTTCCACTTTCAAGATCTATCTGCCCAGGGTGAAGGGGGGAGATGTTGAGGAAGATAAAAAAGAACAAAACTTTATGGGTGAAGCTGGCGGTAGTGAGACCGTTTTGATTGTGGAGGATGACGATTTGCTCCGAAGCTTCATTCGCAAGACTCTCGGACATCACGGGTACACGGTTCTGGAGGCTGAAAACGGAGAAGATGCTTTGAGAGTGAGCAGGGAACACCAGGGGCCGATTGAGCTGATGATAACTGATGTTGTGATGCCGAGAATGAGCGGGCAGAAAATAGCAGAACGGCTGCAACTGCTCTATCCGCAGATGAAGGTGATTTATATGTCGGGGTATACGGGCGATGCTGTTATCCGCCACTGTGTTTTGGCACCGGGACTGAATTTTATAGAAAAGCCTTTTACACCGGAAATCCTTCACCGAAAGGTGCGGGAGGTGTTGGATCGGGGGGAATGATGGTTGATGCTGGTTGCTGGTTGCAGGCTGTATTACGAATGGTGTATATATGGAGTTAAAAAAGGAAAACGATAAACCTGGAAGAAAAATTAACAAATTCATTCAATATGTTGAAGCCAAGTGGAAATAATCAACTGGCAACCAGCAACGAGCAACAGGTAACGAAAAATGGCTAATATTCTGATAATCGATGACGACAAGATGTTGTGCAGGACGTTGTTCCGTTATGTCAGGATATTGGGGCACGATGCCACATATGTTTTGACCCTTGAAGAGGGGTTAAATGAGGTATCCTCTCATACTTTTGACGTCGTGCTTCTAGATGTGAACCTGCCTGATGGAAACGGTCTGGACGCTTTGCCGGGAATTCGTAAGGTTCCCTCCGCACCGGAAGTCATTATTATCACCGGGGAAGGCGACCCTGACGGCGCAGAGCTTGCGATCAAAAGCGGAGCCTGGGCCTACATCGAAAAGCCACCCGTCATGGAAAAAATTGAGCTGCAATTGGCTCGTGCCCTCCAGTACCATCAGGAAAAGTCCGATAGAAAGCCACCGGTGGCGTTAAAAAGGGAGAAGATTATCGGAAACAGTCCTCAAATGGAAGCATGCCTTGACCTTTTGGCACAGGTCGCCAACAGCGAGGCAAATATTCTTATATCAGGTGAGACGGGTACCGGAAAAGAACTTTTTGCAAGGGCCATCCATGAGAACAGCCCCCGTGCCGGAAAGTGTTTTGTGGTAGTCGATTGTGCTGCGCTTCCCGAGACCCTTGTCGGAAGTATGCTGTTCGGACATGAAAAGGGCGCCTTTACAGGTGCTGATAAAGCAAGGACGGGATTGATCAAGGAATCGGACGGCGGCACCCTTTTTCTGGATGAGGTGGGAGAACTTCCATTAAGTGAGCAGAAGGATTTCCTCCGGGTCTTACAGGAAAACCGCTTCAGACCCTTAGGGAGCGGTAAAGAGATCAAGAGTGATTTCAGGCTGGTGTCGGCAACCAATCGAAATCTGAAACACATGGTAGAATCCGGTCAGTTTCGAAAGGACCTTTTCTTCAGGCTCCAATCCGTGATAATTGAACTGCCGCCCCTTAGGTTTCGCCCTCAGGATATCAAAGATCTGGCCATGCATTATGTGGTTAAGCTGTGTGAACGACATGGAACTGAGACAAAGGGTTTTTCTCCGGATTTCTTTGACACGCTGGTTGCATATGACTGGCCCGGAAATGTCCGGGAACTGATCAACACTATGGAAAGAGTGCTGACTGTCGCCAGTTTCGAACCGACATTGTTTGCCAGACACCTGCCCACAACAATTCGTGTCCATGAAGCCCGTACTTCGGTCAGAAAAAAGTCGGGGGGCAGGAAAAATT
>CAYPIW010000026.1:0-15331 GCA_964410925.1 uncultured Desulfobacteraceae bacterium | reverse complement strand
TGCTCAGACGCTTCTTTCCAGAACCATGACGAATTATTACAGTGCATTATATGCATTCAAAATTGCAAAAGCGACGTTGTATCGCGTAATGGGATTGTTGAACGAATAAGGAAAATATTATGTCTAAAAAATCTTTGATCATCTTGAGTACAATCCTGGCGTTTTATTTTTCCTTTTGCACTATTGTCTTTTCCAAAAACTCGGATATGACTCCGGCAAAAGAAAATGTTCACCCAAAAATGACCAGTTGTCTCAAAAAACTTGAGATGGAATATGAAAAAGGCCCCATGGCCGGTCGACGGTTCGCCCGGAGCAGAGATATAAAAATAAAAGATCCGGATAAGATCACGATGTTTCTGATTAATGAACCCGGGACCACCCTGGATGAAACGGAACTTCAGGCCTTGGGAGGCAAAATCATTAAACGCGCTGGCCATGTATCAAAAATCAGGGCGCCGATCCCTATGCTGACAGCCATTGCCGACACAGTCAAAGGGGTTTCATTTATGAAGCTACCGGACAGGCTCATACCGGCGGACGTTGAAAGTGAAGGAGTAGACCTGACATCGGCCTCCTCATATCATTTGCTGGGATATACCGGTTCCGGTGTAAAGGTTGCGGTGATAGATGTGGGATTTAACGATTTGTCATTCGCCATATCAAACGGTGATCTTCCGAACACGGTTATAAGGGTCGATTGTACCGGGGCAAGCTGTGTGTCAGCCAGTTTTCTTTCGGAAACAGAAAAACACGGAACTGCTGTCGCCGAGATTATTTACGATATGGCTCCGGGGGCAACTCTTTATTTGCTGAAAGTCTATGACACGTCAGATCTGTGGGATGCCAAAAACTACGCTATCAACCATGGAATCGATATCATTAATCACTCTTTAGTTGTGTTTAACACTAATTTTTATGACGGGAAATGTTTTAACAGCAACCCGGTGTGTGCGGCAAACCAGGCCCATGATCATGGGATCCTGTGGGTAAATGCCGCCGGCAACCAGGCAACCCGGCATTACGAGGACACTTTTAATCCAGACGGCTCTGACTACCACTATGAAGACATAAAAATTTTTGCGAATGCGAATGACACCATCGAAGTTTATTTGACCTGGGATGCCTGGCCCAATACCAATCAGGATTATGATCTCTACCTTTACAATAGCGCTTTGACTTTAGTCGCATCCAGCGAAAATCCCCAGACAGGAACCCAAGAACCCATTGAGGATATTTCTTATACCGTACCGGCTAATGATACGTACTATCTTAAAATCTATAAAAATCCTGCAGCCTCAAACCGTCGATTGGAAGTATACAGCTTATCTCATACGTTAACTCCAGCAATCGCCTCAAGCAGCCTGTTAAGCCCTGCGGATGCCGGCGGCGCAATGGCGGTGGGTGCTGTTGACTATCTTGACTGGACAACAGGTCCCCAGGAAACCTCCAGTTCCAGAGGTCCCACCAACGACGGCAGAATCAAGCCGGATATCTGCGGACCGGACAGGATCTCAAATAATACGTTTGGCTCTTTTTTCGGCACCAGCGCAGCTACCCCACATGTTTCCGGTGCTGCGGCATTGATTCTGGAGAAATATCCGGGGTATTCCGTATTCGAGTTGTGGAATGCGCTGACATCTTCAGCCATAGATATGGGAACGAGTGGAAAAGACAACATCTATGGTCATGGAAGGTTAAGTGTGAGCAGTTCCAGCGTAATTACCACCAGTGGCGGTGGTGGTGGAGGAGGAGGCTGCTTTATCGCCACGGCGGCTTACGGCTCCCCTGTGGCGCCACAGGTCAAAATTTTGCGTGAAATGCGCGACCGTTTTCTGCTCACCAGTAGCCCTGGCAAAGCCTTAGTAAATTTTTATTACGCCCACTCACCGGGGGCTGCCGATTTCATTTCCCGACATGCCGGCCTGCGCGCCATGGTTCGCTTGGGGCTGTTGCCGCTGGTGGGACTTGCTTGGATTGCACTGAAGACAGGACTTGTACCTGCAATCGGATGTATGCTTGTTTTCGGAATCTGTTTATTGGGCCTTAAAAAAAATAAAAGAAGAGCCCTGAAATAAGAATTCCTTGACAAACACGGTTATGAAGTTATCTTGCACCGTGTTCATATAAAAAAGCATTGATCCAAGCCCCCCATCTGCCATAGCTCTTTAAAATCAGGGGGGTTTTTAATTCAAAAAAAAACAGAAGAGTACCCATACAATGAAACACGCTATCAACAAGGTCAGAAATATAGGAATCAGCGCACACATTGATTCCGGAAAAACCACACTCACCGAAAGAGTCCTTTTTTTCACAAAAAGAATACATGCTATCCACGATGTAAAAGGCAAAGACGGTGTCGGCGCAACCATGGATTCCATGGAACTTGAAAAAGAACGGGGCATCACTATTGCTTCGGCCGCAACCTATTGTGAATGGCTTGGCCATGAAATCAACATTATCGATACCCCGGGACACGTTGACTTTACCATAGAAGTCGAGCGGTCTTTACGGGTCCTGGACGGTGCTATACTGGTTTTGTGCGCTGTCGGCGGTGTTCAGTCCCAATCCATTACTGTTGACCATCAGATGAAACGGTACAACGTACCCTGTATCGCTTTCATCAACAAATGCGACCGGAGCGGCGCAAATCCCTTTCGCGTTATTCATCAGCTTAAAGAAAAACTGGGGCACAATTCGGTAGCTCTCCAGATTCCCATCGGACTCGAGGCGGATCTGGAAGGGGTCGTGGATCTTGTAACAATGAAAGCCGTGTATTTTGACGGTGCAAACGGAGAAGATGTTCGAATTGAAGATATCCCGCAGGATCTTCTTGAAGAAGCTCAACATCGGCGGGAAGATCTTATCGATGCGGCCTCTATATTTTCGGACCAGCTCACGGAAGCGGTTCTTGAAGAACAAGAGGTTACCCAGGACATGATTCTCTCGGCAGTGCGAACCGGAACCCTTGCCCGCCGGCTCACACCGGTCTTTATGGGATCTGCATATAAAAATAAAGGGGTTCAACCGCTCCTTGACGCTGTCACCAAACTGCTCCCCTGTCCTTATGATGTAAAAAATGAAGCGCTTGACATGGATAATGGCGAGATGCCGGTTATCCTGTCCGCCGAACTTGACAAACCCCTGGTTGCCCTGGCCTTCAAACTCGAAGAGGGACAATATGGTCAACTCACTTATATCCGAGTCTATCAGGGGTCTCTTTCCAAAGGCGATGCCATCATCAATATCCGAAACGGAAAAAAAATCAAGATCGGAAGGGTCGTCCGCATGCACGCAGACCAGATGGAAGACATTGAAACCATTCCGGCGGGATATATCGGAGCCCTTTTTGGAGTTGACTGTGCTTCCGGAGACACGTTTGTGAGTCGCGGCATCAATCTGGCAATGACATCCATGTTTGTGCCCGAGCCTGTTATTTCCCTTGCCATTGTGCCCAAAGACAACACATCCCAGATAAATATGTCCAAGGCCCTTAACCGGTTCAGTAAGGAAGACCCCACGTTCAGAACTTATGTTGACGATGAAACCAAAGAGACCATTATTGAAGGAATGGGGGAACTTCATCTTGAGGTCTATGTGGAGCGAATGCGCCGTGAATATACTGCCGAGGTTTCCACCGGTCAACCGAGGGTGGCCTACAGGGAAACCATAACTCGCAGAGGTGAATTCGACTATACTCATAAAAAACAAACCGGCGGCGCAGGCCAATACGGTCGTGTGGCCGGATATATGGAACCGGTCACCGCAACCGAATTGATTTTTGAGAATAAAATCGTCGGGGCCAGTATCCCCACTCAATTTATCGCTTCATGTGAAAAGGGTTTCAGACAATGCATGCAAAAAGGACCGAAAATGGAATTCCCTGTTACCGGCATTAAAGTGGTCATCAATGATGGGGCCTCACATTCGGTGGATTCATCTGATATGGCGTTCATGGCAGCGGCCCGGGGAGCTTTTCGTGAAGGGTATTTCAAGGCCGAACCGGTGATTCATGAGCCGATCATGAAAGTGGTCGTGGAAACACCATCCGAATTCCAGGGCGCGGTTATGGGACTGTTAAACCAGCGCCGTGGAATAATTGTCGGTGCTCAGGATGAAGGCCCTCAGTGTGTTATTGAAGCCCAGATACCCCTTGCCGAAATGTTTGGCTTTTCAACTGTCTTACGATCATCCACTCAAGGCAAAGCCCAGTTTACCATGGAACTGGGGTATTATAAACAGGTGCCGAAATCTGTTGCCGAAGAGTTGGCCAAAAAAGCGGAAACACAAAAAAAAGGAAAAACATCATGATAAAAAAGGAGCTTATCCTCCAAAACCCGTTAAGGTTCATCGGAGATACAACCGAAGATGTCCTTCCTGAAGGAGGCTTTGGAGCCGTTCTTGCACATGCGGGAGTCGGTAAAACTGCGCTGCTGGTTCAACTGGCCTTACATACACTTTTAAAAGGTAAATATGTTCTTCATATCAGCCTTGACGACCCGGTCAATAAAATCAGTCTCTGGTACAAAGAGGTCTTCCGTCATCTAACCCAATCATACGATGGCAAAAAGAAAAGCAGGCTATGGGAAGACTTATTGCCATACCGGTTCATTATGACGTTCAAAGTTGAGAGGTTTAGTGTGCCCAAACTTGAGGAAAGGCTGACTGACCTTAAAGAACAAAATATTTTTTCGCCCCAGATGGTTCTGATCGACGGATTCGACTTTAACGAAGGCGCAAGAACGTCCCTTTCTGAATTTAAGAGCCTTGCACAAAACCATTCGGTGCATGTGTGGTTTTCCGTGAAGACCCATCGTCATGAAACACATGGCCCTGACGGCATTCCTGCGTCGCTGTTGGATGTCTCGGACCTCTTTGACATTGTGATCCAGCTTCGGCCCGAAGGTAAAAAAATCCATGTCATGACGTTAAAGGGAGGACCGCCCGATTCCGACCGGCCGGCATTATTTCTTGACCCGGCGACCATGCTTGTAAAAGATACGATTTAATCCGGACAAGCCGGAACCAAAAATATTTGCCACAAAGACACTAAGACACAAAGGATGAAAATAGCATTTATTCATTATCATCTGAAAACCGGCGGCGTAACAACGGTTTTAAAACAGCAGGTAGAAGTTCTTCGTGATACGTGTGATATAATGGTATTGACCGGCGAGATTCCGGAATCGCCTTTTATTTGTGAAACGGTTCATATCCCGGAACTGGGGTATGATCGTCGGGATCAGAGCAGATCGGACCCCCAAGATATTGCGGCCGCCGTCACCCGGGCGATCCGTCTAAAATGGAAAAACGGATGCGACCTGGTTCATGTTCACAACCCCACACTGGCAAAAAACAGGAATTTTTTAAAAATTCTCAAGGCCCTCCAAAACAAAAAGATCAAACTTTTTCTTCAGATCCATGACTTTGCGGAAGACGGAAGACCCCTTGTATATTTTTCTGAGGATGAGTATCTTCAAAACTGCCATTACGGAGTCATTAATTCAAGGGATTACAACATACTGCTCGAATCGGGATTAAAAGAAAAGGGGTTGCATAAAATTTTCAACACCATAAATCCGTTACCGGTAAACACAACAGACACACCCCCAAAAAACCTGGTTCTGTATCCCATTCGAGCACTCCGGAGAAAAAATATCGGGGAAGCAATTCTTATCTCCCTGTTTTTTAAAAACAATGAAACCCTTGCCATCACACTCCCGCCCAACAGTCCGGCAGATATGCAAAGCTATGAACAATGGAAAGGGTTTGTAAAAGAGAAAAATCTGAATGTGATGTTTGAAGCGGGGGTATCCCATGAGTTTTCAGAACTTGTCCTGTCCGCCAGGTTTCTTATCACCACAAGTATTACCGAAGGGTTCGGGTTTTCATTTCTCGAACCCTGGACCGCCCAAAAAATCCTGTGGGGAAGAAAACTGCCGGAAATATGCCACGACTTTGAGAAAAAGGGGGTTCGGCTGAATCACCTTTACACGCGGCTGGCGGTTCCTCTGGAATGGCTGGGTAAAGAAAAATTATTCAGTACATGGCAGGCGGCGTTACGAAAAGCGTGTTCCCTGTTCGACATAAGGATCGATAAAAAGAAAATTCTAACCGCTTTTGAAAAAATAACCGCAAATGAGAGTGTGGATTTTGGACTGCTTAATGAAGTCTTCCAAAAAATGGTAATATCTCATGTGGCATCCGGTACATCACATCGAAACCGGCTCATATTTCTTAACCCTTTCCTTTTGGATCCCGGAAATGTTTCAGACAAAGAAGCCCTGATACAAAACAACAGGAATGCAGTATTGTTCCATTACAATAAAACCAACTACAGGAAAAATCTCGTCGATATCTATTCCAGGGTAATCAGGGATGCGATCTTCCACAAAATAGACAAAAAACGTCTTGTTTTAAAATTTCTGACTCCTGAGGATTTCAGCCTTCTCAAATGGCAACTTTATGGAAAAAAACAATATAATCTCTGAATATATAACGCCTGTTTCACCAGTTCCCACGTCTTTGACGCCAATGGGAAAACTGGAAGAAAAAATAGAGGGGATTCTTTTTGACGTGTATGGCACACTTTTTATCAGCAGATCCGGTGATATCGGCATGGCAAAGAAAAAATCACCGCAAACGGAAAAGCTTGAAAAATTGCTTCAACAATTCGGAATTAAAAAAAAATCCCAATCCGTTTTAAACCGGTTTTACGCTGCCATAGAAAACCGGCATGAACTGCTCAAGGAACAAGGAATTGACTTCCCGGAAGTTGAAATAGACCGGATTTGGATGCGGGTGCTTGAAACCGACGATCTTGAAACCGTTCGGGAATTTGCCCTCACATATGAACTGATTTCCAATCCCGTATATCCCATGCCCAACCTTGAAACCATGCTTTCAGCCTGCCAAAATTCGAATATGGTAATGGGCATTATATCAAACGCCCAGTTTTATACCCCGTATCTCTTTAACTGGTTTCTTGGGTCAAGCCCGGAAGATCTTGGATTTCACCCGGATCTCATCCTTTATTCATACAAATTCGGATATGCAAAACCATCTACATACATGTTTCAGGTTGCGGCGGAACGGCTTAAACATATGGACATCTCTGTTGGTTCAACTCTTTACGTCGGAAATGATATGTTAAACGATATCTATCCTGCAAAACAGGCGGGATTTAAAACAGGACTCTTTGCCGGTGATGCAAGATCACTGAGGTTAAGGGAAAATGACCCCAAATGTAAAGATCTTTCCGTTGATCTTGTGATAACCGATCTTATTCAACTTCCTGACCATATACAATAATCGGTTGAAAACTGCGAATATCGAATATCGAATGTCGAATGTCGAAGTATGGAATCGCTTCGCTCTATTTTTTAAAAATTGCAAGAATACATTCCTTCGTTATTCTGCGGTTCGTTATCCTGCGGTTCTGCGGTTTTTAATAATAGAGTTTTGATTTTTATAGGTAATAGAACTTTTGAGACGTTAATCAAGTGGCCGGATCCTTATTTTGCTGCCGCATTTATCTTGGTCCGGATTCAAATTCGACCTGTCATTAAAATCTTGTATAATGTCCTCTTCGATAAAAACACTTTTATAGTCATGGTTTAATTTCAGTTAAGAGTAAAATCCTTTAATCTCTGTATCACTATAAACTATATCTGTATTGGCCGAAACCCACATCATTGTCTTAACAGCTTAAGAACTTAAAATGATATTGCTAAAATTTAAAAAAAATCATATGGGATATAAGAGGCTCTCATGATTAAAGGTATGATTATTGGCCGGTAATTTCTTATATTGTTTAAGGAGCGGAGCATGAAAAAAAAATGTGAATTAACGCCGTCGGATCTAAGGTCAATATGTGATCCCGAAATGTTTACTTTTAAAAACACTGCAGAAGTAAATCCGCTGGATGAAGTCATCGGACAGCAACGAGCGGTTCAGGCCATAAACTTCGGCCTGAACATGAAAAGTCCGGGATACAATATTTTTGTCACAGGATTAGAAGGCACCGGCAAATCCACCATCATCAGAGACCTCGTTGATCGGCAAGCCAAAAGCCTTGCATCACCGGTTGATTGGTGCATGGTCAATAATTTTAAGGATGAATACCGCCCCAAAGCCATTTCCGTGCCCTCGGGTAAGGCAACCCGGTTCAGTAAAACAGTAAACAAGTTAATTGATGATCTGAAAAAGGAGTTGCCCAAAGCCTTTGAGCATGATTCCTATCACCAGAGACAATCTGAAATCCAAAAAAAGCATTCTGATCAACAAAAAGACATCATTCAAAAACTCGAAGCGTCGGCAAAGGAAAAGAATATCCATATCAACAGAACCAAAACCGGATATCAAACCATCCCCCTTGTTAAGCAAAAACCGGTTTCACCGGAAGAGTTTATGGCCCTTCCCGAGGCAACCCGAAAGGAAATCGATGAAAATATCAGTACGGTTCAGTCCGAAGTCGAGGTTACGATCCGGGAACTTAATAAAGTCAACCAGGCAATGACTTCTCAATTTGAAAAACTCATGGAAGAAATCGCCCTGTTCGTGGTAAAGCAGCGAATAGATATTGTCAGGGAGGAATACAGGGGATGCAAAGACATTTTGGCCTATCTGGACGAGGTACAGGCGGATATTCTGGAAAACGCTAAGGATTTTATATCTTCTCCAGAACCAAAACTACCCATGGAGAGCTTTATGTTTCAACCTGCCAAACCCTCTTTTCAGCGTTACAAGGTCAATGTTCTGGTCGATCAAAAATCTAAAAAAGGCGCACCGGTTATTTTTGAAACAAACCCGACGTATCACAATGTTATCGGCCAAATTGAAAAAAGAGCCCATATGGGAACCATTATCACAGACTTTAGCATGGTTCAGGCCGGATCACTCCTCAGAGCCAACGGCGGCTATCTGATAATGGAAATCGAGTCTATCCTCATGAACCCTTTCGTGTGGGAAGCGCTCAAACGTGCGTTACAAAACAAGCTCCTTTTCATAGAAGATCTTGCTTCAGGTCTGGGATACGGAACATCATCTCTTCGGCCGGAACCGATCCCTCTGGAAGTCAAGGTTGTCTTGTTCGGTAGCTATCACCTGTTTCACCTGCTCCAGAACTATGATTCAAAATTTAATAAAATTTTCAAAGTCAGGGCTGATTTTGACCATGAGGTAGAAAAAACCCGGGATACCATTCAACAATATGCTCGCTTCATTGCCCGTGTATGCAAGGAAGAGGAACTCCTGCCGTTAACCGCCAAGGGTGTTGCCGCCATTGTAGAGTATGGTGAAAAATATATCTCCAGCCAGAAAAAGCTTTCTCTCAGATTCGGCGCGATTATGGGAATTTTAAAAGAGGCGGACTACTGGGCAAAGAAAAGGAATGCAAAACGGGTTTCGGACAAAGATGTCATCACAGCTTTCAGTGAATACCGATTTCGATATAACCTTTATGAAGAAAAAATACACGAATCCTACGTGGATGATACCATTATGATCGATGTGAAAGGGGATGTTACCGGACAGGCAAATGCTCTTTCCGTATTTCAAATCGGCGATTTTATGTTTGGTCGTCCTTCCCGAATCACCGCCGAAACCTATATGGGGAAGCAGGGGGTTGTTAATATTGAACGTGAAGTCAAGCTCAGCGGGAAGACCCATGACAAAGGCGTTCTGATTCTCTCCGGTTATTTGGGACGGACTTTCGCCCAGAATTACCCATTAAGTTTATCAATCAGCATCACTTTTGAACAAAGCTACGGCGGCATCGACGGCGACAGCGCTTCTTCCACGGAACTCTATGCGATTATCTCAAGCCTTTCAAACATTCCCATCCATCAGGGCATTGCGGTAACCGGTTCGGTGAATCAAAAAGGGCAAATTCAGGCCATCGGCGGGGTCAATCAGAAAATTGAAGGATTTTTTGACGTCTGCAAAAGCAAAGGACTTACCGGCAAACAGGGGGTATTAATTCCCCGGACCAATTTAAAAAATCTGATGCTTAAAAAAGAGGTGATCGATGCCGTAAGAAAAGGAAAATTTCATATCTATCAAGTCTCTACGATTGAAGAAGGAATAGAAATATTAACAGGGGTTCCGGCAGGGACTCCGGATAAAGAGGGCTATTTTCCTGAAGGAACCGTTTACGGCAAGGTTCAGGAAAAGCTTAAAAAATATCTGGAACAATCATTTAAGCTGAAAAAACAATTTGAGGATGAAAACGAAAATACCGTATAGCCTTTCTGGATTTAAAAACCGAGAATCATGAATATCATTACAACCTCCATGGAAGGCGTCCTTGTGATTGAGCCCAAAGTATTTGAAGACGGCCGCGGCTTTTTCATGGAGACATACCACCGGGACAGATACATGACCTCCGGAATCAACAGGGTGTTTGTTCAGGACAACCTTTCTTATTCCGTGCACGGCACCGTCAGGGGACTTCATTATCAGATCAGAAACTCCCAGGCCAAGCTGGTACAGGTAATATCCGGTGAGATATTTGATGTGGCGGTCGACATCCGGCCAAATTCCCCCACCTTCGGAAAATGGGCAGGTTTCCATCTTTCGGGTCAAAACCGGCGCCAGTTATTTATTTCCGAAGGATTTGCCCACGGGTTTTGTGTGCTGAGCGATATCGCGTATTTTTTATACAAATGCTCGGATTTTTTTGCGCCCGACGACGAGGGGGGAATTCTCTGGTCCGATCCTGACATCGGTATTCACTGGCCGGTTGAACATCCGATCATTTCTGAAAAGGACAAACAGTATCCCTGCCTGGCCGAAATTCGCTCTGATGCGCTTCCTGTTCTGTAAAAACCAATTAACCCTAACGTTAGGGTTAACCGCGGATGATATGAGCGGCTTCTTCGAATTTTTTGCTGATCATGAGCGTCATCTCGGCCGCATCCTCAAGCAATGATCCCGCTTTATCCATGTTTTTCTCTTTTGCTTTTTTTGCCCAGTCCCTGTATGTTTCAGCGTGATCATCATTATGCTTTATCCAGTGTTCAAGCAATTTGATCATTTTTTCATCAAATGATAACGTACTTTCAATGTCCTGGTTATGGTCATGATGATGGTCATGGTCATGATGGTGATGGTCATGATGGTGATGGTCATGATGATGTGTCATTTGAAATCTCCTTAAATAAAAATTTAGAAAACAAGTGGGGTGGTGAAAATCGCCGTGTATACAGATGGAATTTTAATCCGCCACCGAACTTTGGCGGATTAATCCCATTTTTGTTCCTTATCTTAAGGTTTCAGCTGTCAGGAATGATGGACAGAGACGCTGACACCTGAAACCTGACACCTGAAACCAGGCATACGGGAAGGAATAAATATGGGATATTTTTTAAAGCCGTATTATGGGCAATTTTAATCATCCCAGAAAACAAGTTGCAAGATCTGTATTTACAGTTATGGGCGGTAACAGTCAACACCTTAATAAAAAGAAAGTCGCCGTGTTATTCTTTCTTGCGGGGGCTGTTTTTTTCGGAATTTTGGTCGGGGTCTTCCTTGCCCTTACCCATGACCTTCCCCAGATCCTCAGTCTTGAAACATTCAGACCGTCTTCTGTAACACGAATTTACTCGGCGGACAACGTGCTTCTGGCAGAACTTTTTGTGGAAAAAAGGGATCCGGTTCCGATCAAAGCCATACCCGATGATCTTAAGAAAGCACTGATCGCTACTGAGGACAGAAAATTTTACCAGCATAGCGGTGTGGACCTGAAAGGAATTCTCAGAGCCGTGATCAATGATATCCGGGCCAGAAAATTTGTTGAAGGCGCCAGCACCATCACCCAGCAGCTTGCCAAAACCCTTTTTCTCACATCCCGTAAAACAGTGTTGCGCAAGATCAAGGAAGCATTTCTCGCTTTTCAGCTGGAGCGACGATACACAAAAGATGAAATCCTGGAACTGTATCTTAACCAGGTATATTTTGGAAGTGGCGCCTATGGTGTAGAATCGGCTGCCAGGATGTTTTTCGGCAAACCTGCAAAAGATCTAACGCTTGCCCAATGTGCCCTGATCGCAGCCCTTCCCAAATCACCCTCAAGATATTCCCCCCTGATTGACAAAGATCTCGCGATAAAACGGAGAAATATCGTCTTAAAACAGATGAAAGATACCGGTATCATATCGGAAGCAGCCTTTATTCAAGCAAAACAAGAACAAATTTATCCCGTTAAACAAAACAAAAATCCGGTCAAAGCGCCTTACTTCGTGGATTATGTTAAAAATGTTCTCGAAAAAACCTTAGGGTCATCAAGTCTCTATAAAGGAGGGTTGACCATTTATACAACACTGGATTTTAATCTGCAAAAGGCAGCAGAACATGCCGTGACAACCGGGCTTTCAGCCCTTGAAAACAGGATGAAAATCCAGAAAATAAAAAATCCGTCACCTGAATGTGCCCTGCTCTCTCTGGATGTTCAATCCGGTGGAATACTTGCCATGATCGGTGGCAAGGATTTTTACAAAAGCCCTTTTAACCGGGCGATCAGCGCCAAAAGGCAGCCCGGATCCGCATTCAAGCCTATTGTTTACGCCTGCGCCATTGAACATAATTTTCCTCAGAGCAAACTCATTCTCGATGCACCGGTATCCTTTAAAATTGCAACCCGTCGAAATCACTGGGAGCCGGAAAATTTTTCAGGAGAGTACAGGGGTGAAATTACGCTCAGAATGGCGTTAAACCTTTCGCAAAACATACCTGCGATCCGGTTAATTGAAACCCTGGGCCCTTCATCGGTGGCCAGATTTGGACACATTCTCGGCATCGAAACATCCCTCTCTCCGAATCTTTCCCTCGCCCTGGGCACATCGGAAGTAACGCTTATAAATTTAACGGCCGCCTATTCGGTCTTCCCCAACAAAGGAGAGTTGATCAAACCATACGGCGTCATGGAAGTCGTTGATCCAGGCGGACGGCCTGTATTTCGGGTAAAACCCCTAAAAAAAATAGCCATGTCACAAGCAGGTGCAGCCATCATGACAGATATGCTCAAGGGGGTAATCCAGGAAGGAACGGGGAAAAAAGCACGGGGGATTACCCGTCCGGTTGCCGGGAAAACAGGGAGCACCAATGGATATAAAGACGCACTTTTTATCGGGTTCTCACCATCCATTGCAACCGGGGTATGGGTGGGACAAGATGCTTTTGTGACCATCGGGAGAGGGGAAACCGGTGCCAGAGCGGCCCTTCCCATCTGGATAGAATTCATGACCAAAGCACTTGATGGAAAACCGTTTCAATACTTTGACATGCCGGACGACCTGATTAAAGTACGCATGGATCCCGTTACCGGTCTGCTTGCACCTGACGATTCACCCCTGGCGGTCGAAGCTCTTTTTATAAAAGGAACAGAACCCAAAAGATTTCACTGAAATTCAAGATACCGCTTCTTGACTTATGGAACATTCTAAAATAAAGAGAATTTCATAATGCCTGAAAGATTTTTGCCACCAAGACACAGGCACAAAAGATGCTATTATGTTATTCGTTCTTAGTATCTTGGTGTCTTAGTGACGAAAGGACAATCATGATTCGTAAAGCCAGAATAAAGGATATAAAAGCCATTCACAAGCTTCTTCAAAATTACGGCAGCAAGGGAGAGCTTCTGCCTCGCCCTTTGAGTGTTTTATACGACCATGTGAGGAATTTTTCAGTTTACGCGGATGAAATTAATGACGATGTTATCGGCTGTTGCTCACTGCAGTTCTGCTGGGATGATCTTGCCGAGATACGGTCTCTGGCCGTTCATCCTGATCATACAGGGAAAAAAATAGGATCAAATCTTGTGGAAGCAATGCTTTCCGAGGCAAAATCCTTTGGGGTAAAAAAAGTATTTGCACTCACTTACCGGGAGGGATTTTTTAAAAAATTCGGATTTATGAAAATAGACAGATCGGAACTCCCGTTGAAAATATGGGCTGACTGTATCATGTGTGTGAAATTCCCCTACTGTGACGAAACCGCAATGATGAAAGAAATAGATCAGGTATAAATAACATTCAAAGGAAACGGAGGATATTTCCACACACCCGGTTTTGGAATAATATATTGCCCGCCCACGCTCAGCCAGTTCAAATCCGGCTTGATTTCCCGCAGCTTTCCGTCGTCAGGCATCCTGGAATGATTGGTAAATGAATATGTTGCCTGGAATATGCAGATGCCGTACTTTTTCCGCCGGTTTACCACATAATTTTTCTTGAACGTTCGGATTGCAATATTATTTGCCTCTGCAATCTGGTCCATTTCGCTGTTCATAAATTTCATCAGAAGCAGTTTTGAAACGCCCCTTTCGGAAATTCGTATCAAGGCCCTGGACTCGCTGCTGCCTGCATATACCGTAGTAATACAGGGGATCCTTTTTAAATACTGGGCCGCGACAATAGCTGCAGTTCTTCTGCCGCCGACATCCACGGGGAGACAATAATACTCGAAAAACTTTTTCTGAATGTCTTCCGCGTATTTATCTCCTTTTTCATATAAATCCTTGGATATATAGCGAAGACTGCGCGCCAGATCTTCAGCGGCATCTGCAATTGGCCAGTCGATACGCACATGAAAATGTGACATGCCGAATCTGTTTTTAGTCCTTCCGGTCGGATCGCGTTGAATAAGAAGTGCATAATCCACGGGAAGCAACGTTTTTAACAAATCATGAAAATGAGCGGATTCTAAATATTTCTGCTTTGAATCAAATGTATTGGACAGCGAAAGCTTCCCATACCGGAGAAGATTAGTTTTAGTGGTCTTGTTCCGTTCAAAGAATCGGATATATTTCTTGTGGGCCGGAGGGATGGTGTCTTCCATAAAAATCACTAAAAAAGAGTTCTGGCATTCATGCTCCACAGCCGGGATGCGCGCACGGGGTTTTAGCTCGCGCTTTTCTACAAACGGGTAATCCATGTTTTTACAACGAAAATTATTATAGGAATCTATCAGAGCATACTTGACCATATACTGATCCAGTTCATCCCGCAAAAGTTCATAATAAGAACGTCTCAATCTGTTTGCCTGGCTAAGCTCTTCCCTTACGCCCCAAAATGCCAATCTTGCCCTCCCGAAAGCCCGTCTTATGCGGATATTTTTTATTTTTCTCTATGATAGCACTATTGTATACAATCGTCAACGGTATAAGACCTTCATTGGGAGCATTACCGATTTGTTAAAATGATTCTCATGCATTAATTTATTTATTTTTGAGCGAAAACCTCGCCATCGGGTTTCAGGTGTCAGGTGGAGTGATTAAAATTGCCCATAGTATGGCTTTAAAAAATATCCCATATTTATTCCTTCCCGTATACCTGGT
>CAYPIW010000025.1:0-29865 GCA_964410925.1 uncultured Desulfobacteraceae bacterium | reverse complement strand
TCACTCGTATTTAATATGTAATTCCTTTTCTGTTCGCTTTCTGAGATACACGGAAAGCAGCATTCCCAAAATCGCCAAACATTCCGCATCCAGATATTTTTCCGCCCGGCTTTCAAAAAGTATGGAACAATGGGCAGGAAATTCATCATCCGCATCGTTATACAGCAAAAGAAGCGGAACTTTGGGAAGGGGATTGAACTGCACGGAGAGTTCATACGAAAGTTCGATAAAGGGCTGGTATCCTCCGAGCAGCTCACACGACGCTTTAAGCTCATCCAGTCTTCCTGAAAAATGACTGGCCACCGGTTGTTCCACGGCAGTTAAAAAAAACTTCGTTAATGGACCGGAGTCCTTAAAATCTCTGTACGATACCCACTGGTCGTCAATTGGATTTGTTTTCGGGTAAAGAAGAAGATATCTGCACAGGACAACGCTTATTTCCAAAGGCGGCTGCCTTCCGGACGGGTCACTCACACCTTTTGCAGAAACCCGGTACGGTTTTCCGAAAAAAGGAACCATAACTTCATCTTTTTCAACCCTTACCCCGAGTATGTTTTCTAAATATTTAAATTCAATCCGGCCCAGCTGGCCCAGGTAATTTTTTAACGTTTCTTCAAATACCTTTGACTTTGTAAACATATTTTTTTCCTTTCATCAAAATACTGAATACTAATCCATAATGAAATTGGCAAGTTTTTTTAGATCGATCTTTGGGGTAAGGAATTATGGTTTCCAGTCTTGAAGGGAGTCTAACCGTTCAACTTCCTGTACCCATATCTTATTTCTCACACTTATCATCTAAAATCAGGATACCCGGTTCGGCCGGCCGGCGAACCAGGATTTTACGGTTTTGATCAGGCAATTTTAATTCCGGAAATTTATTTATGGTTTTGCGGTGCAGTTTTAAATTCGTATACAGAAATCATATTTTCGCATTTGGCGGCTTATTTTTTCGGCGGACGCCCGTGCGACGTTTTCGCCGGCCGGATTTCCCGGCAGCCTCCGTCTTCTTTTCCTCTGGATCATCCGGCGTCTCGGGAACGTCCGGCGGGGGCATGAATCCGAAAGACTTGCCGGGATAATTTCCGGGTGATCTTTTGGCTGATTTCTCAGGTATCTTTCCGGAGGCCCTCCGTTTCCGGGAGCCACGCGCTTTGGCCGGTGCCGGTTTTTTGCCCCTGGGTTTCCGGGTAATGGCACCGGATTGATCCTCAATAAACCAGTCGTCTTCGGCCCAAACCACCGGAATTTTGCATTTCAGCATCTCTTCGAGCGGTTCGAGGTGGTAGATGTAATCCTCACAGGCCAGAGATATGGCCCGGCCTGATTTTCCGGCCCTGGCTGTTCTGCCGATTCTATGGATGTAATTCTCCGCGTCCTGAGGCAGATCATAGTTGATGATATGGCTGACGTCCTCAACATGGATACCTCTTGACGCAACATCGGTGGCTACCAGTATCTTCAACCGGCCCTTCTTGAACCCCTCCATAATTCTGAAACGCTTACGCTGGGGCAGATCACCGGTAATGCCCTGGGCCGGCCATTGATTCCTCTTGAGTTTCTGGGTCAGCCATTCCACCCCCGCTTTCGTATTGACAAAAATCATGCATCGGTGGGGGGTCTCCCGCATCAGGATCCCCAGCAGGAGCGAAAATTTCTTGTTTTTACCCACGTGGTGCAGGGTCTGTTCGATCCCCTCGACGGTGATCTCTTCAGGCGCAACTGCGATAAACTCCGGAAGATTCATGTATTCATACGTCAGCTCCATAACCCTGTAGGAAAGGGTCGCCGAAAAAAGCATGGACTGACGTTTTAAGTAATGGGGAAGATTGCGAAGGATATAGCGCATGTCTTTGGCAAAACCAAGATCCAGAAGACGATCCGCTTCGTCAATCACCACCATTCGGATACCGGATGTCTTGAAAATGCCCTGCTTGAAATAGTCAATGATCCGCCCGGGTGTGCAGACGACCAGATCAGCGCCTTTTTGCAGCAGTTCCGCCTGCCGGGTGTAGTCGACTCCACCGACCACCTCAACCATTTTGAAGTCCGTATGACCGCCCAGTACCATAGCCTCCTCGCAAATCTGGTGGGCCAGTTCGCGGGTGGGAGCAATGACCATGGCGGACGGCAACCCTCTGCCCTGCTTGGGCAGCGACATCAGCCGGGTAAATATGGTAACCAGGAAAGCGGCGGTCTTTCCGGTTCCGGTTTGGGCCTGACCTGCCACATCCCTTCCGGTCAAGGACAGCGGCAACACCCGGGCCTGGATGGGCGTACAATACGTAAAACCGGCATCGCCCAGTCCGGCCAGCACCTTGTCGGGAAGATCGAATTCCTTGAAAAGAGTTTCCGACAAAAATTTGGGTTTGTCCGCCCGTTGATCGGGATAGAGGGGTTCAATGGTTTCGTTCATGATGATCCGTTGTCTTCTAACAGGGGGTCAGCATCGGGTGCATTGCCAGTTTGTTAATAGCTTTACAAGACTTTTTGGTTTCAGGTGTCAGTGTTCAGGTTTCAGGTCTGGCGATTCCTGACACCTGACACCTGACACCCGAGACCCGATGGCGAGGTTTTCGCTCAAAAAATGAATAAGTTAATGTGTGAAAACCATTTTAACAAATCGGTAATGCTCCCTCAGCATCTGTTTGCTGACCGAATTTTATGATTATACATGCTTTACAGATTTTTGCAAGGAACGGGACATCACCGCAGTATTCAAATACGATCGAACTCAGCAAAATTAATCAGAACGATCCACGCTTTGGCATCGAATTTTAAAGATGCATCTTCACATAACCGCAAGGCTTCCTCCCGGGACACAAAAATCACCTGGATATTTTCAGATCCTTCATTACCGTCAGTTGAAGGATCTCCGTCACATTCAACATATACCATGGAAACGGATTCATCGGTCATTCCCGCGGATGAATATATGGAAGGGCCGATTTTTATGAAACGGGTGATCTCTAAACCGGTTTCCTCTTTTAACTCACGACGTGCCGCTTTCTGAACCGTTTCCCCTTCATCAATAAGTCCCGCCGGGAAACCGTATTCATAATCTGCCAGCGGAACCCGGTATTCTCTGGTAATGACCATCTTTTTTTTAGCTTTATGAAACGGAACCATAACCACGGCATCGGGTTTGGCAAAATCCCGGGTAATACATTTGGGTTCTTTACCTCTGGAAGCAACCTGCCAGATCTTATGCAGACCATTCCTGTCCGCATAGGACACATTGAACAGGTTTAACCATTTGAGGTTCGTCAGTTTCTTTGAATCTATAATTTTCATTTGCTGTTCCTTTTAATTCTTTAGTCATAAATTTTGTGCTTTTTATGGCATTTTTTTTAATCCGTATAATTTCTCTATTGTGAATAATTGAATAGTTTCGATTGAATATTGAATAGTTAGTGCTTGACCGAAAACCCCATGAAGGGGAATTCAGCTCTAATCGTACCGCTACCAACTTCTTGAATTTATATTGGTTTTTAAATCAACAATCAACAATCGCCAATCAACAATAGTGCCTGAACGGGGTTTTCGTTCAGGCACTAGTTAAGGGATTCTTACAGTTCTTATAATTTTCAATATCAATATGATAGAGCAAAGCGAATTCCTTTAATAGTCAATTGTCAATATTCAATTTTCAATCCCTTTTTGTTCCGGTGCCTGAGAGTTTAAGAAAAAATAATAAAAAGAAACCCGCTGTGATCAGGCCCCCGGAAAGACTGATGCCCAGGGAAAAACACCCATTATCCGCCATAACTCCAATCAGAGCAGGAACAACGCCCCCCCCCAGAACAAAAGCTACGGGTATGGTTAACGATATGGTCATATTTCTGTTTTCCGGCGTACTTATGGTTGACAATGCCGCAAAGCCCGAGGGAAAGAAGCATACCGCCAATACGGGCTGAAGGAATACTATTGCTGCAATCCAGGGGGTCGAAACCATCCCTGTCAGCAACGTAAGAATTCCGGTAAAAATAAATACTCCAATCATAATGGGTTTTGGACCGAACCGATCGTTTGCCCAACCCCCTAAAAACGCCATGCCTAACGTGGAAATGCGGGAAGTTCCTACCATACTGTTCGCCCGATCCAGACTCATACCATGTTCGGTTACCAGGTATAAGGGGAGCATATTATAAATTCCCAGTGTACTTGTGATGGCCAGACTGAACAGAGCCATCAGGATCCAGAAAGCGGGGTTTTTAAAATTTTTCTTAATGGACGAAAAATCAGGAGCCTCTCCTAAGAAATTCCCCCCGTTACCCAATCTGGAAAAGACAATTCCCATAATCACCGAAACTATTCCAATAAAATATAAAATATACCGCCACTTAAACCAGTGAAGAAGCATCTCGGCCAATAACGGCGTTAAAATAAAACTTAAATTGGGGGCAAGTTCATGAATCGCCACTGCTTTTCCCCAGTGTCTGGGATTCACCAGAGAGGTGACAGTTGTAATTCCCGATGGAAGATATATGCCTGCGGATATTCCCAGCACAAATACACAGCATCGCATGGCAAACAGACTGTTGCTGAAAGAAATTAATGACAGCGCCATACCCACGGCAATTGAGGAAACAGCAATGGTTTTTCTATGAGTAATCCTGGAAGATATATATCCGGACCCCAGAAGGGATATGAAGTACCCCATGGAAAGGAACAGAAAAAGCGAGCCCGCATCCCCGTGGCTAAATCCCAAATCTTTTTCAATGAAAGGCAGTAACGGAGCTGCAATGATTCGGGCAGTAAAGTTTAATAAAAATATGGATGCGATGAAAAGGAGCGGTCCGAGTTGGGTGCGAAATATCTCACTGCCCACGGTATTGCCTGTGCCAGCACGAGGTGTCTCAACATCATTCAAAATTTATTTTCCCATTCCGGATTTCTCATCACTCGAGTCCGCACCGGACTTTCCAGCCATTACGACGTGCGTTTAAAAACATCCGCAAAGGGGGTGTTAAACGGCGTGTTTTTCGTCTTGACTTTATTTTCCCTGATCCGGCGCTCCGGTTTTGTCCTTTTTGGATTGCTGCGAATTTTCGGCGTTTCACCGGAATTGGATTTCATGGAGAGGCTGATCCGCTTTCTTTCCAGGTCAACACCAAGTACGGTGACCATGACTTTTTGCTGAACCTTTACGACTTGAGATGGATCTTTAACAAACCTGTCCGACAACTCGCTGATATGAACCAAACCGTCCTGGTGAACCCCGATATCCACAAACGCCCCGAAAGCGGTGACATTGGTCACGATCCCAGGCAGCTTCTGGCCGGATTCCAGATCCTCAATTTTATCGATGCCGCTGGCAAAGGCAAAGGATTCAAATTCATCCCGGGGGTCACGCCCGGGTTTGGCCAGTTCTTCCATGATATCTTTCAGGGTTGGAATCCCCACACGGTCCGTCACATATTTTGAAATGTCAATGTCACACCGAAGTTGCGCATCATTCATGAGATCGGTAACCGTGCATCCCAGATCCCGGGCCATGGAACTTACAATCCCATAGCTTTCCGGGTGCACGGCGCTTGCATCCAGCGGGTTGGCGCCGTTCTTTATCCTTAAAAATCCGCTGGATTGTTCGAAGGCCCTGGGACCGAGACGGGGGACATTTCTTAGCTCATCTCTGGAAGCAAATGCACCGTTTTCATCCCTGTATTGCACAATATTTTTTGCAAGCACAGGGCCGAGACCCGAAACATAGGTCAGAAGCTGTATACTGGCCCGGTTGAGGTCAACGCCCACACCATTAACACAGCTGATCACGACATCATCCAGAGATTCCTTCAACGAAGACGGATCCACATCATGCTGGTACTGGCCCACGCCGATGGATTTGGGATCTATTTTTACCAGTTCCGCCAGGGGGTCCATCAGCCGTCTGCCAATAGACACCGCGCCTCGAACAGTAAGATCATGGCCGGGAAACTCTTCCCGCGCCGCTTCCGAGGCAGAGTATACCGAAGCCCCGCTTTCATTAACCATCAAAATCAGGATGTTTTTCCCCAGATTCATCTGCTTCAAAAACGCCTCTGTCTCCCTGCCGGCGGTCCCGTTTCCCACGGCAATGGCTTCAACATCAAAGCGTTCGCATAAGGATTTTATCGTTTTCCCGGCATTTTCAGACTGTTTTTCAGACAGATGCGGATAAACGGTATCATTGTGAAGAAGTTTGCCCTGCCGGTCGAGGCAGACCACCTTGCATCCGGTTCTGAATCCGGGGTCAATGCCCATCACCCGCCTGCCGCCAAGAGGAGGCGACAGAAGCAGCTGGCGCAGGTTGTCCGCAAATACCCTGATGGCTTCCGTATCCGCTCTCTGTTTTGTAGCAATACGCAGTTCCGTTTCCATGGCGCGTGACAAAAGCCTTTTGTAGCTGTCGGTTACCGCCATTTTTACCTGATTCGAATCCGGGCCGTCTCCCGTGACAAACAGACCTTCGAGAACCCTGACCGCCTCATCCTCGGGCGGGGCAAGGGTCAGATTTAATATATCTTCTTTTTCCCCCCGTCGCATGGCCAGAATCCGGTGGGACGGCGCGGCGGACGCAGGTTCCTCCCAGTCGAAATAATCTTTGTACTTGATACCGTCCTGTTCCATGCCGGATGCGACCCGGCTTTTGAGAACCGCCTGGCCGGTATACAGATTCCGCAACACAACCCTTGCCTGCGGGTCCTCGTTGATGATTTCAGCAATAATATGCCGGGCACCGGTCAGCGCGTCTTCAACGGTGCCAACTTCCTTTTGAGGATCGATGAATGCCGCGGCAGCTTCCGCCGGATCTATTCCCTTTTGTTCAAAAAGTTCCAGGGCAAGCGGTTCAAGCCCTTTGTCTCTGGCAACGGTGGCTTTGGTGCGGCGCTTGGGCCGGAATGGCAGGTAGATGTCTTCCAGAATCGAAAGCGTCTGGGTGGCCCTTACCCTCTCTTTCAGTTCATCGGTCAAATGGCCGTGTTTTTCGAGAGACTTGAGAATGGTTACCTTACGGCCGTCAAGCTCCTCAAGGGCTTTCAGTCTGTCCCGGATGGAAGTTATCGCAATCTCGTCAAGACTGCCCGTGGCTTCTTTTCTGTAGCGTGCGATGAACGGAATGGTTGCGCCTTGTTCCAAGAGGGTTGCCACGGCGGTTATCTGTATTTCCTTAACGCCGAGTTCTTTGGACAGGGTGGTGATCTGATTATCGTTCATTGGACCTCAATAAAAATATAGGGGGTTTGCCCGGATTTTGATCTTCGAATATAACCATCAGAATGTCAATTACAAAGTTTAACGCTGAAACCTGAACCCTGAAACCTGAAAAAAGGGCAGCATACATGGAAGTATGTGAGCATTTTGAAGAGGATCGCAACACCGTAATTTGGCGTTAGATGTGTTTTTGAGATGGCTTGTAGAATTAAAGATTGATTCATGAGTTCGCTTTGATTATGATATATTTTTTTATTTTAACCTGATTAGGATAACGGTTTCTTAAAAAGTCAGATTTAGACGGTTTTGTAAAAAGTTCAAATTCAAGGCGTGCAAATTTTGTAATCATGAGGCGTACTTGTCGTACGTTGAATGATTACCAAATGCAGCACAACGGAGAAGTTGGGCTTTTTACGAAACCGTCAAGGGTAACGGTGGATTTGAGCCATGTTGAAGGCAATTCTGTTTGATTTAGACAATACGCTGATTTTATTTGATGAATCCAGGTTTTACCAGAAATATTTTCGCAGGATAGAAACCCGGTTTGCGGATCTTATGCCTGCGGATATCTTTCGGAAACGGCTGATAAGCGCAACCTGTGCACTATTGGAAAACAACGGTGAAATGATCAATGTCGAATATTTTATGAATGCTTTTACTGAGCAATCTGCAAATCAGCGGCACAAACTTTGGAATCGGTTTTTGAATTTTTACGAAACCGAATATGATGAAATTAAGGTGGCCATAAGACTTCCGAATGATCTTCATGAAACTTTTCATAAAATTGTCCGGTCCGGATTAAAGCTGGTGCTGGCCAGCAACCCCATCTTTCCTCTAAATGTCCAGATGAAACGCCTGGCCTGGGCCGGGCTGGATCATTTTCATTTCGATTTGGTGACCCATATTGAAAATATGTCTTTTTGCAAACCCCGGATAGAATATTACCTGGAGATCTGCCGAAAAATCAATGAACTGCCCCAGGCTTGCCTCATGGTCGGCAACGACCCGATTAATGACATGATCGCAGGCAGTGGCGGATTAAAAACCTATTTGACCAATGACAGCAAAGATTCCTGGCGAGTAACGCTGGATGTCAGCGAAGATCTGCTCAAAGATCAAATCCTGGATATTCCGGAGCCGGACTTTAAAGGCCCTTTATCGGAGGTGATCCTCGTGCTTCAGCAATATGCTAAAGAGCCATCCGTAATCAGAAGCACCGGCGATATGCCATCTTGTAAAAATAAAATAAACTGAAACAGATTCTGAATAATAAACAGGAAAAAACCCATGAGCGACATAAGAATGACCGGAGAAATTCGGACGGATTACGATTGTGAAGTAACGGGGCTTCCCGCAGAGAGATGGGGAGAAGCCGTATTTAAGGTTAACGATGAAGATATTGTTCTGGAAATCAGCGTAGAAAAGGACGTTATTGTCGCGGTGATGGCCGGTGACACGAGTGTCTGGAAGGGAACTCTCGAAGGGTTTAAGAAGCTTCTGAGGGGCGAAATAAAAGGCAGATAGCCGGTCCCGACATGAGCTGAGCGGATGGATACCGGGAATACCCCCCAAGTATAGGAGTTTTACCTATAAAAATGAGCTTTTTTTCTTATGGACATATCTTATAAAATTATTATGATCTGAACGAAACTAAATGTCACTCAGCTTCAACATTATCATTTAAACCATGTGACGACTTAGTCTTTACGAAGGTTATACTGTAAAAAGAGGAGCGCATTGTGACATTTATTAAGCTTCTCGGATGTCCGTGCATCTCAATGCAACACAGCATTGTACAACGGCATTTAGGGAAGCTAACAGCCAATAACGCCAGGCAGTCTCTTTGAAAAAAAGAGATGCCGGGCGAGTACAGGCAGACCAGAATGGAGTCTGCCTTTTTTATTTGCCATTTATCATATCCTTCAACTTGCCGGAACATTTAAAGGTAACAACTTTTCTTGGGGCCAGTATCATGGCATTACCCGTCGCCGGATTCCTCCCTCTCCGTTCCTTCTTTTCCCTTACACAGAATTTACCGAACCCGGAGATCAACACATCCTCATCGGATTCCAGTGTGCTTTTGATAATTTCCAAACAGGTTTCTAAAATTTCTGCGGACCTGTTCTTGGTCATACCGATCTGATTGTAAATTGATTCTACAAGTTGAACTTTTGTCAGGGGCATAATAAGGTCTCCTTATCCGGGAAAACTGTGATCGTGCAACACCAGCAAACGGTAACCCACGCTGTATATTCTCAATTTCCATAAGATTTGTCAAGATTTTCTTAATTACAACCTGCTGTATATTTTAATATTCCCGGAAGTTTTTCGGGAGGGGTCCGGCCATTCATGCGTTTCAGATTTCCATAACCAGACCAATAGGGCAGTGGTCTGACCCAAAAATCTCGTCGTCGATAAAAACCTCTTTAACCCAGCCGTTATCGATAATATCCTTAGTAACAAAAAAATAATCAATACGCCACCCGATGTTCCGATCTCTTGCCTTGAACCGATAGGTCCACCATGAATATTTTACGTCGTCCGGAAAAAAATATCTGTAGGTATCCACATAACCGTTTTCAATAATCCTGTCGAGCCAATCCCTCTCAATTCTCAAAAAACCGGAATTTTTTTCATTGGCTTTTGGATTTTTCAAATCAATCTCATTATGGGCGGTATTGTAATCTCCGGTAATCACAAGACTTCGGCCCTGGTTTTTATACTCATCGGCATATTTGAAAAAACTTTCATAAAAATCGAGTTTGTACTGAAGCCGTTCTTCGCTCATTTGGCCGTTGGGAAAATAAACGTTAAAAAATATAAAGTCACCAAAATCCATCTCGATAACGCGACCTTCGTTGTCGAATTTCGGTTCGCCGATACTGTAATTGATTGTTCTGGGCTCAATCCGGGTGCAGGTGCACACCCCGCTGTATCCTTTTTTTATCGTGGCATGAGACCAGAATGTTTGATAACCGGCAATATTTTTCATCTCATCAGTAAGTTGTGAATCCTGAATCTTTGTTTCCTGAATGGCAACGATATCGGCATCCAATTGTTTGATTGATGTAAGAAAATCCTTTTTAATGACCGCACGAATGCCGTTCACATTCCAGGAAATCATCTTTATTCTTTTTTTTTTCGGCATATCATATTCTCCTTCGGGTTCTAATTTGCGGGCTAATGACCCGCCGTAAATCTGACTGTAACATATTTTTTCAAACACTGAACTATAAACTAAAATAAAAAAATGAACTTTTCCCGGGCTGGAGCAGTATGGCTGGATTTTCTTACGAAAATGTTTTATGAGAACCCATGAAACTCACTTTTGCCCTGCTCATCATCATCTTTCTGGCATTCAGCGGCTATCACCTCACCTTTCGACATTTCCGGCTGCCCCTGTTTGCCCGGATATTTTATCTTACCGGCACCGAATTCCTTTTTTTGGGACTCCTGCTCGGGCCCCAATTCCTGAACCTGGTGGACCCGGAAACGCAAAAAGGGCTGTCGCCCCTGACCGCTCTTTTGCTCGGCTGGATCGGACTGCTTTTCGGATTTCAATTTGAAATCAAAATGCTCCGGAGGTTCCCCCTGGAATTCTTTTTCGGGGCCGTTTTTGAGGGGCTGGTCACCCTTGCCCTGCTTTTTGCCATGGTGTATCCGAGCCTTGTGATCTGCCGGGATATCCCCGATTCTTTTATGATGGTGGTTGCCATTACTCTTGCAGCGGCAGGCGCTTGCACCGCCCAGACCGGGCTTGCATTTCTATCCCCGGATCGCATTGCCGAACATCAAAACACGGTAAAACTCTTGAGGTTCATTTCGAGCGTTGGCGGCCTGATCCCCCTCCTTATTTTCGGACTGTGCTTTTTCTACAATCCGCCAACGGGATCCGGAGGATCCTGGCCGGGAGGACTTTGGGCGGGAATTCTGACCAGTCTTGGCGCCAGTTTCGGTCTGCTTCTGCTATTTACCCTGTTCATAAGCCACCGCCGGTTTCAAAAAGAACTGATCCTGGTGGTTATCGGCATGACCCTGCTTACCAGTGGTCTGGCCTCCTCACTGAAATTTTCTCCGCTCCTTACGAATTTTTTCGTGGGATTCTGGCTCGTGAATCTGTCCAGGGATAAAGAAAGAATTTACGAGATCTTGATGACCGTTGAAAAACCCACGTATCTGCTGTTACTGGTTTTCCTGGGCGTATCCATAAGAGTCGACGCCATGAGTTTGGTGTTGATCGCACTGGTATACTGCCTGTATAGAACCCTGGGAAAATTTTTTGCGGGATTTCTGATGACTCGCTTGAACCCCGAGTTGCAAAAACATCCCCGGCAACTCGGTTTCGGACTTCTTGCGCAAGGCGGACTTTCCCTGGCCATACTCCTGGATTTTCACCAGGCATTTCCGTCACGCATGTCAACGGTTGTCATCACTTGTGCGATCCTTGCGGTCATATATAATGAATTTTTAAGTTATTATTTCCTCGAACGTCTGTTTAAGAGAGGTGCTTAATGGGCCCGTACAAGCAATATATCCCAGATTTGAAAATCTATGGCATCACGCTGTTTATTTTGGCCGGGTTTGCCTTCTGGATCAAGATCATCCCCATAGGAACCGACTGGCAGCAAGCAGGGCTTACCACCTTTTCCCTGGGGTTTATATTGCTGGCCGCCTATATCACGGCACAAATTCTCAGGATCGCGGGATTGCCCCTGATCAGCGGATATATCTTTGCAGGAATCCTTGCCGGCCCTTATACAATCGGGTTTCTCAGCCATGATATGGTTGCCCGGTTTCGGCTTGCGGATGATCTCGCCTTAAGCTTCATCGCCTTGACCGCAGGAGGGACCCTGCACTTGGAATTTCTCAGAAAATGCGGCAGGGCCATTTCCATAAACATTCTTTTGCAGACCCTCGTGGTATTTGCCGCTGTCTTTTTTTCTTTTTCGTTGATTGCCTGCCGTTTAAACCTGATGCCCGATCTCACCGACGTTCAGATTACGATACTGGCCTGTCTTTTGGGCCTCATCGCAGTGGCTCAATCGCCGTTATCCGCAATCGCAATTATCAATGAATGTCGCGCTGCCGGAATGTTTACGACAACCGTTCTCGGAGTTACCGTGGCCTTGGATGTGCTGATTATCATCCTCTTCATCCTGGCCGTGACCGTATCGGAAACGGTCATGGGAACCCGCACGGCCATAGATTTTCGGATGATCACCGGGTTAACCCTGGCGGTAGCCGGCTCACTGGGCCTTGGGGCCCTGCTTGGAAAAGGTATTTCCCTGTATATCAGCAAGGCGGGACACGACCTTTCCCTGTTCCTGTTATTTTTTGCCTTCTCCGTGTTTAAGGCTTGCCTCTGGTTTAATCACTTCATGGAGTCCCATTTTGCTGTTTCGCTGCACTTGGAACCTTTGCTGATTTGCATCAGCGCGGGATTTACGGTTCAAAATTTCAGCAGGTACGGTCATATTTTCATGGAAGCCATGGAGCGTTTTGAGTTGCCTATTTTCGTGCTTTTTTTTTCAATAGCAGGGGCGTCGCTCAATCTTGATGCCCTGCTCATAACCTGGCCGCTGGCAGTATTTCTGGTTATCATCCGGACCATGGGTCTTTTCGGGTCCACATGGGCTGCAGGTCTTCTAAACCGTGATCCTTCTCAACACAGGCGAATTGCCTGGATGGCGTACATTACTCAATCAGCTATAGCCGTTGGCTTGGCCCAGCTGGCGCAGCGCCAATTCCCTGAATTCGGGGGTCACCTGACCACCCTGGTCCTGGCGGTTATTACAATCAATCAGGTGGTAGGGCCCATACTATTCAAAATAGCACTGAAAAAGGCCGGCGAGGTGAAAGAAGGGTAACACCATCATCCGGAATCTTTGCTGACTTTTTTTTAAAACGGTTTTCCGAGTTTTTTTTTCACATGGGTTTGGTGCTCCATCCGGTCAACCTCCAGACCCAGCCGGCCAAATGCGTTAATGGGGGCAATGAAATATACCCCCTGGTGAGGTTTTCCGGTTTGGGCACAAATCATTTCGAGGTAGGCCACCGCCTTGTCAAGGATCTCCTGGTCTTCAATGGCCGTAAAAAGGGTTTTATTGTGAATCATTCCACCGCTGGTGAGAGACCGAAACCCCGCGAAAATAGGGATGTGATGGCTTATCAATTGAAGCAGGTCGGTGGTTTCCGCCACGGTTGCGCCGGTAATGCCGATATCCAGCCAACCCGTAATCAGCTGATCAAGCAGCTCTTCATTGTTAATGACCACAATCAAAAGGTTCACCGGTCACCCCTTGAGTTTTAAAGACCATTAATGAAAGGCGATTTCCTCTTCGATTCTTTTGATCTCTTTCCAAAGGTCCTTTGCATCGTGAGTCTGCCTGACAAAATCCAGAAATTCGGCTCTCTTGCAAAGCCGGGAAATCCCGGCCAGGATTTGGATATGCAAGTGAATCCGGTTCTCCGGAACGACCAGCGCCAAAATGATATCCACGGGCAGTTTGTCCAGTGCATCAAACTCAATGGCATCGGCAAGGCGAATCAAAAGCAGTGCGGGATCACGGGCTTCCTTGCTCACGGCGTGCGGAATGCCGATGCCGTTTCCAATCCCCGTAGACATAGTGTTCTCCCGCTCTATCAGGCTGTCATAAAGCAATCGGGCATGGGTCACCAGATCGTCCCGGGCAAATGTATCCGCCACAAAGCGAATGACCTCATGTTTGTCCTTCAGGGGAATATTTAAAAAAATATGTTCGGAACTGAGACGGTTATAAATTTTCATGGAATTAACAGGCCTTAAATTCGTTTTTTGACGCTTTACAAGACTCTCGCAGTCCTAAAAAATTCGGGATAGTGAGTCCTATGTTTCAAATTCAAGTCGAGTTACCGATATAATCAGCGGCAGATCAAGCAATTTTTCAACCATACGATCGGAAATCCGGACATTGGTTTTAAGAAAAATGATGTTCATTTTTCCGGTTTCTTCCTGACCCAGATGCATCTGCCTGATGATAATTTTTTTACTGCCGAGAAGTGATGAGAAACTTCCGATGGCCCCTGGCTTGTCAAGGGTGTATATCAGAGCCAGATGGCCCTCGGGTATGAGTTCAAGCCGGAAATTGTTAATTTTTACAATCCGTATTTTATTCTTGCCGAATATGGTTCCGGACACCATGTTCGTCACTTCAGGCGTGGTAACCCGCACGGTAATCAGGTTGATATACTCTTCAGACGCATCACTGATTATCTCTGTGACCGTTATGCCTCTTTCCTTTGCCAGGACCTGGGCATTAACGAAATTGACGTCGTCCTTAACCACATGCGCCAGCAAGCCCCTTAACACGGCGATGGAAACCGGTGACAGATCGAGCCCCTTAAAATCTCCGGCATACTCAATAGAGACTTCTTCAACCGGATGCCGGGCAAGCTGAGCATGGAGACTGCCCATATGATTGGCAAGGTTTAGCAAGGGCTTCAGGTTGTTAAGAAGGTCACCGGTTACGGTCGGGACATTAACGGCGTTCATAATGGTGTTGTACTTGAGATAATCGATAATCTGTGCGGCCACATCAACGGCCACCTGGGTCTGGGCCTCCTGAGTGGAAGCACCCAGATGAGGGGTACAGATCAGGCGTTCATGCTCGATCAGCGGGCACATGCCGGGAGGCTCCTTCTCAAACACATCCAATGCCGCACCCGCAACTTTGCCCGACTGCAGGGCCGCATAAAGGTCATCTTCATCAACAATCCCGCCCCTGGCGCAGTTTATGATCATAACCCCGTCTTTCATCTGATCGAAAGCCGCCTGGTTCAGCAACCCGATGGTTTCCTTAAATTTGGGCACGTGCACCGTGATATAATCGGACCTTCGGTATAGATCTTCAAGGGAAACACTCTCAAATCCGGCCTTTTCAATCTGCTCGGACGTTACATAAGGATCGTAAACAATGACCTGCATTTTCAGCCCGCGCGCGCGATCGGCCACAATAGACCCGATTTTCCCATATCCGATCACTCCCAGGGTTTTGTTGAATATTTCTCTTCCCTGCAGTTTCTTCTTATCCCAGCGTCCGGCCTTCAATGATGCGGTGCCTTCGGGCACATTGCGCGAAAGGGCCAGTAACATGCCGATGGAATGCTCGGCAGTGGTAACAACATTGCCTCCGGGCGTATTCATCACAACGATTCCGCGCCTGGTTGCGGCAGGGATATCCACATTATCCAGACCAATCCCGGCACGGCCCACAACTTTAAGCCGCGCAGCAGCGTCCAAAAGATCCTCCGACACCTGCGTTGCACTCCGGATAATAAGGGCATCATATTCTCCGATAATGCGTTTCAGCTCCTGGGGAGACAGTCCGGTCTTGACATCAGCGTCAATTCCCTCTTCTTCCTGAAGCATCCGGATACCGGCTTGTCCCAGATTATCGCTGACCAGCACTTTCATGAAATTTCTCCTCATTCAGGGTGATGTTCAAATGTGATTCCTCCAAAGCCTTTCGGGTTACACGGCAAGTGGCCAATCGGAATAAAGTTTATCCCATTCCTCATAAATCCTGCCGGGGTCTCGGCGAAGATCCAGACGATTGGATTTCTCAAAAGCCGCCCGGGCTTTCTTAAATTCAGCCTCGGTGATATTGCCTTGCTCAAACAGTATCTCCGCCGCCTCGAAAGTTTCATACGCCTCACGCGGAACCACACGGACCAGACCCTGGTCAAATGCCTGCAAAAGCGTGTTTCTGAGCTTCTTCGCCACGTCCCCTCTTTTCTCTCCGGGTTTGACCGTGGCATTTTTGCTAAGATAGCATACCCTGGAGCCGTCGGATATGAGGTGGTTTTTTTCCGGATTCCAGCTGATATTGGATGGAACGATAAGAATGCCCCGTTTTGCAAGGCTCTTGAAATTGATAAGAACCGGTTCATACCTGGTATAAGAATCAGGATATCCCCTCTGTCCCTGGGCGCCACCCGGACCCGTAACCAGGGCAAGACAGATAGAAATTTGATCCCTGCGCACATCCGGAGACACCGCATCAAGGCGGCCATGGAGTGCGGCAACAAGCAGTTCCCCCAGATTCTTAAGCCGACGGGCAACCACCTGCATCTCAGGTTCGCCCGCTCGAATATTCATTTCATAAACAAGAATTCCCACAGGCTTTCCGGTAACCGGATCCATGGATACGCGACAGCCCGGATAAAGAATACAGGGCCGGAGAATCCCTCCCTTTTTCATCTGCTCTACAAAAGGCCGGATCACTTTATTACCGACCAGTTTTATAAGTTCAGGCGTCTCGGCAGGATGCATGCCGATTGCAGCCATGCCCCCGGTAACCGGATTGGTCTGGCTGGGAGGACCTTCAAAACGAAGAGGATAATCCATGGCCGTGGGGAGAATGCAAAAATTTCCCGTTCCGTCGATTAAAGCGGTAAAGCTGATCTCAATTTCGGATTTCCAGGCTTCAATCAAAAGCGGCCATTTATTGTCTCCGTGCCGTGTCTTGTAGTTTTCGCTATAATCTTTCAGCAGTATATTCCAGGCGTCGAGAATGTCTTCAACCCGGAAAACCGGTCGGGACCCTTTGCCACCCGCGCTGTAAGGATACTTGAACACCGCGCCGCCGTGGTTGCGAATGAACGGGGTAACAATATTTTTGATTTGCTGCAGGTCTTTCGCATCCGCCACTTTGAACGGAGCAACCGGCACACCGGCTCTTCTCATCCAGATCTTTGCCTTAACCTTATCCCCTTCGATGAAGGACGCTTCTTTTGTCAGGCCGACAACCCGATCCCCATACCCCGCCTCAATGAGTTCATTTACGATGCCTTCACAGATCAAATCTTCAGGCATAATCACCACATCGTCAATTTCACCGTTTTCAAAAGCCGTTAGGATAGCGGACGTGCAATCAGCAACCGAGTTTCCTTGAACGGGAAAAATTTTCACGGTCCATTTTTTCTCTCCCCTGACAGCGTCCAGTACCGGCCCCATACCGGTCATGCCCTTGATGATGGCGCCAGCAAAGGTTTCGCTTTCAACGGTTGATAGAGTATAGGCACACATAAAGGTCCTGCCGTCCGGTCCAACAAAGCCGATCGTCTTTTTCGCCATATTATCCCTTCCTGTAGAATCTGATTTTCAGGCACAGGTACCATGGAATCTTTATACCGCAATCTCCCCCTGGTTTTTATCTTCAGCAATTAGATTCATCAGATATCGACCATATTCATTTCTCATCATTTCGGAAGCGAGATCCGCCAGTTCCCTTTTGTTTATGTAGCCCATGCGAAAAGCGATTTCCTCAACGCATGATATTTTAAGTCCCTGCCGTTCCTGAATGACCTGCACATAACTGGCCGCTTGCTGCAGGGCTTCTTGAGTCCCTGTATCCAGCCAGGCATACCCTCTCCCAAGAAGCTCGACATGAAGCTCACCCCTGCGCAGATACTCCAAATTAACGTCTGTAATCTCAAGTTCCCCTCTGGCGGACGGTTTGAGTTTTGCAGCAATGTCCACCACATTATTGTCATAGAAATAGAGGCCCGGAACCGCATAATTGGATTTGGGTTTTTTCGGCTTTTCCTGGATACTGATGACTTTCCCGTTGAGATCAAATTCTACAACACCGTAACGCTGAGGATCACGCACCAAATACCCGAAAATCAGACCGCCTTTATTAAGCTGAACCGTTTTTTTCAGTATATCGGTAAGATTGTGGCCGTAGAAAATATTGTCCCCTAAAATAAGACAGACCGAATCTTTCCCAATGAATGATCTGCCGATGATAAAGGCCTGAGCCAGTCCTTCCGGCCGTGGCTGTTTCTGGTAATACAAAGAAAGCCCGAGTTGAGAGCCGTCTCCAAGGAGTTTTTTAAATAACGGCAAATCCTCGGGCGTAGAAATAAGCAGTATTTCCCGTATCCCGGCCAGCATTAAAACAGAGAGCGGGTAATAGACCATGGGCTTGTCATAGACCGGCAGCAACTGTTTGCTTACCACACGGGTAATGGGGTAAAGCCGGGTTCCGGAACCACCGGCCAAAATTATTCCTTTCATATTCTATGTTCCTTTCTCATGCCATAACAATCTTCTCTTCTGCTCCCTTAATCCCCTTTGTAGCATTCCGGGTATCAATAATCAGATTGGAGTGCGTTACGATTTCGGCGAAGTCATAGTCGCTGTGATCGGTAACAATGATCACGGCATCCATTTGGGCAAGAATTTCCTGGGTAATGGGAGTTGACTCCATCTGGAAATTATATTTCCGGGTGGTATGAAGTTTGGGTATCCACGGATCATTGTAGCTGACCCTGGCGCCTTTTTCCAAAAGCATTTTCATGATGGCATACCCCGGAGATTCTCTGTCGTCATCCACATCCTTCTTGTAGGCAATTCCAAGTATTAATATGCGGCTTCCATTAAGGCTTTTTTTGTTTTTATTGAGCGCCTCTACGGTTTTTTCAATCACATAATACGGCATGGAAACATTGATCTCTCCGGCAAGTTGAATAAAACGAGTTGAAAAATCATACTCTTTTGCTTTCCAGGCCAGATAAAACGGATCGATGGGAATGCAATGTCCCCCCAAACCGGGTCCGGGATAAAACGGCGTATACCCAAAGGGCTTTGTGGCAGCGGCGTCAATTACCTCAAACAGGTCGATGCCCATTTTATGAGCAAGGATCTTGAGCTCGTTAACCAGTGCGATATTCACGGAGCGGAAAGTATTTTCAAGAAGCTTGGTCAACTCGGCCGCCTGAGTCGAAGAAACCGGCACCGATCGGGTAATGGAGTTGTACAAAGCCGTTGCCAGTTCCAGACAGTAATTTGTGACACCCCCCACGACCTTAGGGGTATTGGCGGCCGTGAATTTTTTGTTTCCCGGATCTTCCCTCTCCGGAGAAAAAGCAAGAAAAAAATCCTGCCCAACCTTCATGTCTTGCGATGAAAGCCGGGGGAGAAGCATTTCTTCAGTGGTCCCGGGATAGGTGGTACTCTCAAGAACAATCAACTGCCCTTTGCGCAAATTATTTGCAATGGTCTCCGTAGTTTGCAAAAGAAAGCTCAAATCCGGATCCATCTTGTCGGAAAGGGGGGTGGGCACACAGATCAGGATGCAATCCGCCTCTCTTAGACGGCTGAAGTCAATGGTAACATCGAGGTGTTTTGCATTGATCATTTTATTAATCTGTTCTGACGGAATGTGCCTGATATAAGATTCTCCATGAAGAATCTTATCGATTTTTCGTGAATCCAGATCAAAACCGATCACATGAAATCCCTTTTTCCCAAAATGAATGGCCAGAGGCAATCCCACATAGCCAAGACCGATGATACCGACCCGGGCTGTTTTTTGCTCTATCATCTCAAGCAGTTTCAATCTTATTTCACCGGTGTTTCCCTTATGCATATTTTTTATCCTTTATTTTTGATGGTCTCGTAAAAAGTCACAAAATACCGTTTTCTGATTTAGACGGTTTCGTAAAAAGTTCAAATTCAAGGCATGCAAATTTTGCAATCATGAGGCGTACCTGTCGTACGTTGAATGTTGCGGAATGCAGCACAACGCAGAAGTCGGACTTTTTACGAGACCGTCAAGGTTATACGAATAATATTAAGCGGCTCATTTCCAACGTTTTCGACCCTAACATTCTGATCTTCAGAAAGCATCACGGATTCCCCTTTGTTCAGCAGCCCGGCCTGACTGTCTAAGGTCGTTCTCGCCATCCCTCGCATGACAAGCAACTGTTTTCGGGTGAAAAGATCTGTTTTGGTCTCAAGTGCCGAGCCGGGATATAAGATGAGTTTCTCCACGGTGCAATCATGATTCATTTCCAGAACGGTTGAGGTTCCCCAGGGGAAGCAGGATGTCTTATGCTTTTGATATTCGCTCCGACCCCTTTGCTTTAGCTTTTCCACGATAAATTTCACATCCCGGCTGCTTTCCATATCGGAAACAAAGACGGAGTCCGGTGTTTCCACAACAACCAGGTTATTAATTTTGTTTGTTGCAATCAGCCGTTCACAGCCCATGATAAAACAATTTTTCGTATGGTTGGAAATCACGTCTCCGTCAATAACGTTGCCGTCCGTATCTTTTGAAATGAAATCATATAAAGATTTCCAGGATCCGATATCGCTCCAGCCGAAGTCTGAAGGCAATACGGCAGATTTGCCGGTTTTCTCCATAACCGCATAATCGATAGAGATACTGGGCAAGCGTTCATAGTCGTTTTGAGAGACCATACTTCCGGATAAATCCAGCTGCTCCATTTGTTTAAGAAGGTCGGGCTGGTGGATGTTCAACTCTTTCAGCATTACAGAGGCTCTAAATGTAAACATTCCACTGTTCCAAAAGAAGTTGCCTGCCTCGACATATCTCCTGGCCGTTTCCATGTCCGGCTTTTCAACAAATCTTTTTACAAAAAAGGCATGCTCCTTTATGTCACCGCCGCTCTCGATATATCCGTAACCGGTTTCCGGATAATTGGGTTTGATTCCGAAGGTTACGATATATCCCAACCGGGCAAGTTTTATTGCGGATAATAAATTTTCATGAAACGCATCAGTGTTGCGGATCACGTGATCCGCAGGAAAGATGCATAATACAGCATCCTTCTCATGATGAAGCACATGGAGCATGGCCAGTACAATGGCAGGCGCGGTATTACGGCCACAAGGTTCCGCAATTATCTTCCGATCTGTCCGGATGCCGAGTTCTTCAATATGTCTTGCAATTTCATGAACATGCTCTTTCCCGCAAACAATGCGGATATTTTCCTCATCGAGCAAAGAGATCAACCGTTTAACGGTACTTTGAATAAGAGACTCATTACCGATAAATTTAACGAGTTGCTTGGGATAAAGTTCTCTGGATACAGGCCACAGGCGGGTTCCCGACCCACCTGCCAGCAGAATCGGATATACATTCAGTTTATTTTTCACAGGATCAGACCTTTTTTACCCCGATGTTGCATTGGAATTCACTAAAGCACATGGAATATACTATCATACCAGATATATACCTCATACCGGTTACGATTTTAGGAGTTCACCAGAAGTGAATTCCGCTATCCAGGGCAATTATGATGCAATTTATTGATACACATATTTTTTATATCAAACTCAACCCGTTGAATTCGCAACATCGGGGTTTATATGTTTGCTTCCCTCTGGTGCCATTTCCATGCGGTTTGTATAATTGTTTCCAGGTCTTCATACTCGGGTTTCCAGCCGAGTGTTTTCTTTATTCTGTCGGAACTGGCAATCAGGACTGCCGGATCACCCGGCCTTTTATCCGCTTCAATTGCCGGAATCGGTTTCCCGGTCACCTTTCCTGCCAGTTCGATCACCTCTCGAACCGAATATCCCCTGTTGTTTCCGAGGTTATACACGGCACTGTCCCCTCCGGACAAAAGCGAGTTAAGTGCCAGCAAGTGGGCTCCGGTCAAATCGTTTACATGTATGTAGTCCCTTATGCAGGTTCCGTCGGCAGTGGGGTAATCGATGCCGAAAATTTTTATATGTTCTCTCCGGCCGGCGGCCACCTCCAGAATCAAAGGGATAAGGTGCGTTTCGTTGCGGCGACGTTCTCCAATCTTACCGGATTTGTCTGCGCCGGCAGCATTGAAATACCGGAGGCTTATGTATTTGAGGCCGTATGCCGAATCACAATCTTTGAGCATCCTTTCAACGGCAATTTTGCTTGCCCCATACGGGTTGGTCGGGTTGCAGACATGGCTTTCGGAAATTGGAATGTCAACCGGCTCACCGTAAACCGCGGCCGTGGAAGAAAAAATAAATCGCTTTACGCTGTGGCGAATCATTGAATCCAGAAGTTCCGCGGTTGCCGCCATGTTGTTGCGATAGTACTTCAGCGGCTTTTCCACGGATTCGCCCACCAGTGAAAAAGCCGCAAAATGCATGACCGATGAAATTTTATGAGTTGAAAATAACTTGTCAAGCAGAACCGCATCGCCGAGTCCGCCTTCTACAAATTCCCCGCCGGGCAGCAATTCCCGGTTTCCTGTGGAAAGATCATCCAGTGTAATAACCGGGTAACCTGCATCCAGAAGATCCTTAACCATGTGAGAACCGATATAACCGGCGCCTCCGACCACCAGAATTTTGCTGTTTTTCATTTACCAGATCTCCGCAGCATATATTTGATGAACTCGTAAAAAGTCATAAAATACCGTTTTCTCTCCGAACCGCAGGCCGTCATTCCGGCGAAAGCCGGAATCCAGTCTTTTCAATCAGTTGCAGAGAACCTGCACTCCTCCCGGACTCGATCCGGGATCTGCCGGAGTGACGACTTTTTGCGAGTTCATCAAGACTGTTGTTGGCTAAATTGCCATGGATAGCTGGTTTCAGGTGTCAGGGGTCAGACCGGCACAACCTTTTATGGACCTCAAGATCCTCCACGTCCATATAATTGCTATGGGTCACTTCGTTTCCCCCTTAATCCTGAAACCTGACACCTGAACCCTGACACCTGACACCGGTTTGTCACCAGACAAAGATCAGCGCTTGCCAGCGGCCCTGATTTACCCCCCGGCAGGGGTAAAACCCCTATGTTAGCGCTCAGCAATAATGGCTCCTGATCCAGGCCTGATATTCCCCGCTTTTCACCCGCTCGACCCATTTCCGGTTATCCATATACCATTTAATGGTATTACGAATTCCGGTTTCAAGGGATTGTCTGGGGCGCCAGTTCAAGTTTTTATTTAGTTTGCTGAAGTCCACGGCATATCTTAAATCATGGCCGGGCCTGTCCTTTACAAAGACAATCAGATCCCTTCGGGAACGGCCGTCGCCCGATGGGTTCTTCTCATCTAAAATATCACAAATCATTTCAACAAGTTTAATGTTCTCAAACTCGCTGTTGCCTCCCACATTGTAGGTCTCTCCCGCCGTTCCGTTTTTCAGGATTGTCCAGATTGCGATGCAGTGATCTTTGACATACAGCCAGTCTCTGACATTTCTCCCATATCCGTAAACCGGCAATGATTTTCCTTCAAGTGCATTTAGAATGATCAGCGGAATGAGTTTTTCCGGAAACTGATAGGGGCCGTAATTGTTCGAACAATTGGAAATGGTCATGGGCAAACCATAGGTCTTGTAATATGCCCGAACCAGATGATCTGAAGCGGCCTTGGAAGCGGAATACGGGCTGTTGGGTTTATAGGGCGTGGTTTCCTTAAAATGGCCTTCCCTGCCCAGGCTGCCGTAAACCTCGTCCGTGCTGATGTGGTGAAAACGCACCATGCGGTTCAGGTGGCTTCTTGCGGACTCCAGAAGATTAAACGTTCCGACAATATTGGTCCGGATAAATTCATCGGGTTTTACGATGGATCGATCCACATGGGATTCGGCGGCAAAATGACAGACACTGTCGATTGCATAGTGTTCGAATATTTGAGCCATTCGAGTTCCATCGCATATATCGTCCTTGATAAAAATATACCGGTCTTTATAATCCGTTTCAATATCAGCAAGATTTTCCGGATTGCCTGCATAGGTGAGTTTATCAACATTTATGATCCGTCCGGTAAAATCCGACTCTTCTAAAAGATATCTGACAAAATTGGCACCGATAAACCCGCATCCCCCTGTAACCAGCATGTTTTTCATCTTCTTATTTTCCCTTTAGTACCCCGGCCACCAAACCTTCTCCAAAGCCGGAAACAAACTCGTCGATGTCATCCTGCCAGTGAGACATGATATGGATCCCTTTTTCTTTAAGACGTCGGTTTTCCAGAATGGAATTCTTCGGCCTTTGTGCCCGAGTCGGATATTCCCGGGTGGTGCAGGGAACAATATTATGGGGCACCTGAATTTTGTTCAGAAAATATTCGGCCAGTTCAAACCAGGTGCAAAATCCCTCTGCCGTAGCATGATAAATTCCCCCGGCGTGGCCATGGATGATCCGCTCAATCTGAAGCGCCAGTGCATAAGACCATGTGGGGGAACCGTACTGGTCATTCACCACTTTAATTTTATCCCCCGGCTTTTTCAAGGCCAGGGAAAGCATGGTTTTCAGAAAATTGCGGCCGTTCACGCCATACATCCATGCGGGCCTGACGATAACGTGCCGATGCGATGCCCTCTGAACCACTTTTTCGCTCTCATATTTGGTCTTCCCATAACAGGAAACCGGATGGGGCTGATCCGTTTCCACATAGGGCTCCGGTAATTCTTTCCCGCCGTCAAAAACATAATCCGTGGAGATATGAATTAACAGACCACCCTGTTTTTCCAGACATTTAACAATATTTTCCGTACCTGTTACATTAACGTTCCAGGCCAGGTTTTTTTCAATTTCACACTGATCCACCTGGGTATATGCCGCACAATTGATGATGATATCCGGCATGAATTTTTGAACCAGCGCTTCCAGATCGGCCCGCCGGGTGATATCCAGCTCGTCCAAATCAACGGCCAGCACCTCATGGGTCTCACGAAATACACGAACACAGTCGGTACCCAGCTGACCCTTGCCCCCTGTTACCAGAATTTTCATGATATTCTGCCTCCTGCAACTGTCATTTTATCTGTTTACCAAAGCTATAGAAAAAAGAAAGCCAAAAATTGCATAACATGACTTGACTCAGTGAAATAGTCAGGTTTAAAAACAGGAAATACCTTTACATTTTGTGAAGAGCGGCTTAAAAAAAGGGAAGTTCTAAGAGTCACGGTAACATTCCCACCCTGCCTTCGGGACAGGAACCGCTCCGGCAGGGATAAACATGGATCTTGCAGTTCATAATACCCGGCAAATTACCTTATGTCTTCATTGGATATTCTTGTAGATCAATATGCAAACTATCTTGTCTTCGAAAAAGGACTTTCGGATAAAACCATAGAATCGTACACCAGCGATCTTGCCAGACATCTTGAATTTTTAAAGCAAAAAGGAGTCAAAAAGATCGCTGATGCCGATACCCCATTAATATTAAAGCACCTGATTGCCTTGAGAAATGCCGGACTGGGATCAAAATCATGTGCAAGACATCTCATCACCCTGAGGGGATTTTACAAGTTCCTTGCCCAGGAAAAAATAATCGATTATGATCCTGCAAGGCTTATAGACCTGCCCAAAAGCGGCCTGAAGCTTCCGGATGTTCTGAGCGTTGCAGAAGTGGAACTTCTTTTAAACATGCCGGATACCGGCACTTCCCTGGGAAAAAGAAATGGGGCCATGCTCGAACTTATTTATGCGGCCGGATTGAGGGTTTCGGAACTTGTAAACCTGAAATTACTGTACGTAAATCTTGAAGCCTGTTTTGTACGGGTGTTGGGTAAAGGTTCAAAAGAAAGAATTGTTCCCATGGGAATGTACGCAAAAAAGAAAATCGATGATTATATAACTATTGCCAGGCCCCTGCTCTTAAAAAACCGAACCAGCCCGTATCTGTTCATCGCAAGAGCAGGAAAACCCATGACCCGCCAGGGCTTCTGGAAGCTTTTGAAACAGTATGCCCGGCAAGCAGGAATTCAGAAAAAAATCACGCCCCACAGTTTAAGGCATTCTTTTGCCAGCCATCTTCTGGAGGGGGGTGCCGACTTGAGGGCGGTTCAGATTATGCTCGGCCATGTGGATATTTCCACCACCCAGATTTATACCCACATCGCACGGGAACATCTCAGGCAAATGCATAATAAATATCATCCCAGAGGGTAAGTTGCGTGGAGGAAGGTTTACTGAAAAAAAACATACAGCAGCTATTTATTTATCTTTTCAGCCGTTTTGATACTCGCAAGAAAAATCTTGCCCTTTGTTTTTGTCTTTCATTCAAAATTCGATGTTCATCTTTTAGTATGTTCAATGTTCAGTATTTTTAATGTTCGATGCTGGACGGTCATCTTTAGTTCTTTTACGGAAATATATTGACACCCTCATTTTGTTTTTTTATAGTTTTGAAATGAAATCGTATCAACTGACGATACCCGTAGAAAACAAACCCTGTATCCTGGCCGCCATTACGTCAATCCTTGCCCGGAAAAAGATCAATATCCGGTCCGCCTCCATAACGTCTTTTGGCCATTCCGGATTAATCAATCTTATCGTAGACGATCCCAAACAGGGCCATAAAGCGCTGAGCAAAGAAGGCATCCCCGTGGAACTCAAAGAAGTTATTGCGGTGCTGATCGAGGATCGTCCGGGGGGGCTTGACAAACTGTTACAGGTGCTTTGCGCTGAAAAAATCAATATTGAAAACGGCTATGGTTTTGTAATAGAAAGCCGGAAAAATGCGGTTTTTGTTTTAGAGATTAAAGACTCGGCGCCGGCCAGGGATCTGATTGAAGCATCGGGATTCAAAACCCTCACCCCCCAGCAGCTTTCCGAGATCGAGCCCTTTCATTATGCAGGATATTAATGGGAGCATTACCGATTTGTTAAAATGCTTTTCACCCATTAACTTATTCATTTTTTGAGCAAAAGCCTTGCAATCAGGTTTCGGGGTTCAGGTGTCAGGTGTCAGGGTTCGGGGTTCAGGTTTCAGGGTTCAGGTGTCAGCGCCTCTGTTCATCATTCCTGACACCTGAAACCTTAGGATATGGAACAAAAATTGGATTAAAATTCCATCTGTGTACATGGCGATTTTCACCACCCCACCTGACACCTGACACCAAATTAATTTACCAGTTCACAGGTATCCGAACCGTCTTTTTCGCTTTGTTGCTAAAAAGCAGATATCCATTGTCTTTGCCATACAGAAACAAATCTTTGGTAATTTCCACATCAACTTTGCAGTAATCGATAATTTCACGTATGCGTCCCTGTTTCCACCAGCGCAGAGCCTGAAGACCGTCCGCAGTCTTTTCTTTTCCCAGTGTGGCTCTGGCAAGGTGATCCAAAGACAGTCTGTACCCTAAACGATCATGCACCTCTTCCAGAATATCAAGGGTCGGGAGGTTCCTGAAATGAAAATCCGAATATCCGGAAAGTACTTGAAAATCAAACCGTTTAATGTTGAAGCCGATAACCAGATCGAATTTTTTCAGATGAAGGATGAGCGAAGGAACCTGATCCTCCAAAAACTCAAAATAATTATCTTGCTTTGAATCATAAAGCACCACACAGCTGATCCCCATTAAATCCGGCCGGTTCCATCCGCCCACTTCCTGAGCGGACCGCTGGGTTTCTATATCCAGCACCCCAAAGTGAATGTTTTGATTAGCTTTTTTTGCTTTAATTTTTGCCGGATCGGGTTTTGCAGCGGCAGTTTTCCGAAATTCCCGGGGCACGGTTTCGGATTTTTCCTGAACCCGGATTTTTACTTCACCCCCGCTTATGATTTTTTCAAGAATGAAGTTTGCAGCGGCTTTGTCAATGGGTCTGTTGCCGGAACCGCATTTTGGGGAATGCACGCAGGAAGGGCAACCCGATTCACAAGGACATGCGCTGATGGCCCCGAGGGTGGTCTCAATAAGGTTCCTGGCTCGCTCAAATGCGTATCTGCTCAGCCCTGCCCCGCCCGGAACACCGTCATAAATAAATACCGCAGCCGTGCCGAGTTGGGGATGAAACGGTGTGGAAATACCGCCAAGATCATTCCGATCCGCCATGACCAGAAGCGGAAAAATACCAATGGCCGCATGTTCAATGGCATGAATTCCGCCCATAAAATGCAAATATTTTTCTTCGGTTTGTCTTTGAATCCAAAGGGGAATTTTAAACCACAACCCATGGGTCTCAAAAATAAGGGGGGGAAGATCCAGAGGCACGATCCCCAACCTTTTTCTGGCATGTATTCGCCATTTTTCATATCCGGTTACCTGATCCGTAACTTTAAGTCTTCCGGTATAACCTGTTGTCCCAAATACTTTTTTTTGTTTATATATATCCAGTATCTCGGTGTTTTTATGGGATCTTACCCGGGTGTAATAATCGACCTTGGCTGCAGAAACTTTTACGGTTCTTGTGTCCAGATCCAGCGTGTCCACAAGAAACGTGTCTCCTTTATGAATATAGATGGCTCCCGGGTGGGTCTCCTTGAAGGCTCTGAATCCATCGACCTCTCCCATGCTCTGACCGGTTTTGCTGCTCACAATAGTATATTGGCGGCCCGTTCCCCTAAGATTCACATGCCTGTGGGGCGATTGACGGCTGGAATACAGCTCTTTGCCATCCTGGCTTCGTAAAAGCTTCCCCTTAAGCTCCAGGTTCAACGCTGCTTTTTGGACGCTTTCATGGGCCATGAACGGTTCATCGATTTTTAGCGGCAGTTCCGCGGCCGCGCATATTAGATGTTTTGACAGAATATCCGGATTGTAAGGATTTACCACCGCGGCTTCGGGTTCCCGTTTCATAAATTCTTTGGGATGCCGCATGAAATACTGATCCAAAGCGTCCTCCCCGGCAATAAGAACCAGAGCCGAATCCTGACCGCTGCGCCCTACCCTGCCGCCTCTTTGCCACGTGGCCACAACCGAACCCGGATATCCAACCAGCAGGCAAAGGTCCAGGTCGCCGATATCGATACCCAGCTCCAGGGCGCTGGTGGATATGACCGCCAGAAGCTCGCCTCTGGCAAGCCGCATTTCGATCTCCCTTCGTTCCTCGGGAAGGAATCCCGCACGGTAAGCGCTGATACGGCGGGCAAAGGCCCCGGATTGACTCCCCGCCCATAAGGCAATTAATTCGGTAAGTTTTCTTGACTGGGTATACACGATGGTCCGCAGCCCGCGATGAAGTGCTGCTTTGAGCAAAAGTATGGCGGTTTGGGCCGGCCCCTGAAGCGGATTCATGAATACAAGATGCTTTGCGCCCATGGGCGCACCGCTTTTTGTGATGGTATCCACGGTAAGCCCTGTGAGTTGTTGGGCAAGTTCGGAGGGGTTGGACACCGTGGCCGAGCAAAAAATAAACAGGGGATACGTTCCGTAAAAGGAACATATCCTTCGAAGCCGCCGGAACACCTGGGCCATGTGCGACCCCATGATTCCCCGGTACGTATGAACCTCATCCACCACCACCATATCAAGACCCCGAAAGAAATCGGCCCATTTATGGTGATGCGCAAGCAGTGACAGGTGAATCATTTCGGGATTTGTCAACAGAATATTGGGCACGGACTCGCGGATTCGTTTGCGATGCCAGGCCGTAGTATCTCCGTCATAAATCTCAATCGCAGGCTTTTTTATGAGCCCGTCACTTCCCGCCAGTTCTTTAAACGTGCGCATTTGATCCTGAGCAAGCGCTTTTAAAGGAAAAATATAAAGGGCTTTGGATTCCGGATTTTTTAACACATTTTCCAGCACGGGAAGATTGTAAATAAGGGTTTTTCCGCTGGCGGTAGGCGTTGCCACAACAAGATGCCGGCCGGATCTGATCAAATCAACGGCATCTGCCTGGTGCTGGTAGAGATCGTGAATCCCGGCTGATTTTATAATCGTTTTTATTTGTCTGGGCCATGGCTTCCCGGGCTTTGACAGGACAGACGCATGTTCGGGGATCACCATATAATAAACCACCTGATCCCCAAGGCGTTTCGAAGCCATCAGCGATTGTATGTATTCTTTTATGCCTTTTGGTTTCACCATAAGTTTGTTACCTGAAATTTCAGGGCTACTGACTTAGTACATGTATTCGTAAATACGGTCACGTAATTATACCTTGGTTTATTCATTCTATTTATGCAAAAGTTTAAAGTGCCTAAAGT
>CAYPIW010000024.1:0-13492 GCA_964410925.1 uncultured Desulfobacteraceae bacterium | reverse complement strand
GAAAAGATTGACGGACGAAATGGAAACTTTCAGGTAACCCTCCACAACACCCCCCGCTATATCGATGCGGACAAGTGTACTGCCTGTGGCGATTGTGTAGCCGTCTGCCCGGTAACCAGGCCCAGCGAGTATGATACGAACCTGGTGGACCGCAAAGCGGTTTACAAACCCTATGCCCAGGCCATTCCCGGCGCCTTTGCCATAGAGAAGATCGATATGGCGCCTTGCCGGATGGCCTGTCCAGCGAATCTGAATGTTCAGGGATATGTGGCCATGGTCAAAATGGGCAAGTACCGGGAGGCCGTGGAAATCATCATGCAGGATCTGCCGTTTCCCGGCATACTCGGCCGTATCTGTCCCCATCGTTGTGAAAAAAGCTGCCGCCGCCTTGAACTGGACCAGGCGATTTCCATACGGGAACTGAAACGAGTGGCTGCGGATCATGTTGACCTGGCTGATATTCCGGTACCGGAAATTACACTCAGAAATGAAAAAGTAGCCATTATCGGTTCAGGTCCTGCCGGACTTACCGCCGCCTATTTTCTGGCATTGGACGGGTACCAGGTCAGTGTTTACGAGTCCATGCCCGAACCCGGAGGAATGATGCGATACGGTATTCCCGAGCATCGTCTCCCGCGCGCGGTACTGGATGCAGAGATCGAAAATCTCAAACGATACGGAATCCAAATTCATACCCATACGGTTATTGGCAAGGACATCACCCTTGAAGAGCTCCGGGAACATGGTGCCAGTGCGATCTTTCTGGCTGTCGGCGCCTGGAAAGGTTTGAAGCTTAGAATCCCCGGAGAAGAAACTTCCCAGGGTGTTTCCGATGTCACCGCATTTTTGCGAGAGGTTCATCTGGGGAATTTAAAGAAGCTGCATGGAAAAGTAGTTGTCATCGGAGGCGGCCATTCCGCACTGGATGCCGCCCGGGTGGCACTTCGACTCGGCGCCGGCGAGGCGCATATTGTTTACCGCCGTTCCCGAACGGAAATGCTTGCTGAACCCGAAGAAGTGGAAGAGACCGAGAAAGAAGGAGTAAAGATTCATTTCCTGGCGGCGCCCATAGGAATCTCCAGTGAAAATGAAAAGGTTAACGGAATCGAATGTATCCGGACCCGCTTGACGGAGGAAGATACTACCGGCCGGCGGAGGCCCATTCCCATTGAAGGCTCGGAATTTTTCATCGAGGCGGATTATATCATCCCGGCTATCGGGCAGGAGCCTGATCTGGGCAACCTTGCCAGCGCACAGGGGTTAAACGTTTCCAAATGGAATCTTCTGGAGGTTAATCCTGAAACCCTCCAGACGAACATACCGGACATATTTGCCGGTGGTGATGTGATCAGCGGTCCTGCTACGGTTATCGAGGCGGTTGAGGCCGGACAAAGAGTCGCCAAATATATCGCCAAATATTTACAGGGTGAAAAACTGCCCACAGAATGGCAGGACGAACCGCCCATGGGGACAAACTGGGTCGCGCCTCCAAAAGACGAACCCGTCAAAGATCGATTAAAAATTCCCACGTTGCCGGTGGAAAAAAGAATCTCGGGCTTTGAAGAAGTCAATCTTTGTGCGGATGAAGTGTCGGCCAGACAAGAAGCCGATCGCTGCCTGAATTGCGGTGGCTGCTGTGAATGCTACCAGTGTGTGGCGGCGTGTGAGGCTGAAGCCGTCACACTTGACACTCACGCCCAACAGGAAGAAACAACAACGATCCATGTGGGATCTGTTATTCTGGCACCGGGGTTTCAGCCGTTTGATCCTTCAAAATTTGATAATTACAATTACGCCAGCCATCCCAATGTTATCACTTCCACGGAATTTGAACGAATCCTTTCCGCCACAGGCCCTTTTATGGGGCACGTTACCCGAATTTCGGACAAAAGAGAGCCCAGAAAAATTGCCTGGTTCCAATGCATCGGTTCCAGGGATCTTAACCGTTGTGACAATCCATACTGCTCTTCAGTGTGCTGCATGTATGCGGTTAAGGAGGCTGTAATTGCCAAAGAGCATGCGAATTATGATCTGGATTGCGCCATTTTTTTCACGGATATGCGTACCCCGGGCAAAGATTTTGAAAAATATTACAACGATGCCAGGGACAGGCATGGAATTCGCTTTATCAGGTCCCGGGTTCATACCATAGACCGGGTTCCGGAAACCGATGACCTTGAGGTCCGGTATGTGACGGAGATCGGAGAAGAGAAAAAAGAAATTTTTAATATGATCGTATTATCCGTGGGCATGCAAATATCGCGAGAAACCATTGATCTTGCAAATAATCTCGGAATTGATCTGACCCGGGGAAATTTTTGCGAAACCAATAATTTTAAACCGTTTGCAACATCAAGAGACGGCATTTTTGTCTGCGGGGCTTTTCAGGGACCCAAGGACATCCCCGAGTCTGTGATGGAAGCCAGTGCTGCGGCGTGCAGTGCCGGTGTGAATCTGGCACCGGCACGGGGCACTCTTGTCAGAGAGAGAAGCTTTCCCGATGAAACCGATATCACCGGCGAAGACCCCCGCATCGGAGTTTTTGTATGTAATTGCGGTATCAATATCGGCGGAATTGCCGATGTTCCCGCCATCGCCGAATATGCCAAGGAACTGCCCAATGTTGTATATGTGGGAGAGAACCTCTTTACCTGCAGCCAGGACACTCAGAACCAAATGGCGGAGGTGATCCGGGAACAGAAATTAAATCGCATTGTTGTGGCGGCATGTACTCCACGAACCCATGAACTGTTATTTCAGGAGACCATACGGAATGCAGGGCTAAATGAATATTTGTTTGACATGGCCAATATCAGGAACCAGTGCACATGGGTGCATTCGCATGACAAAGAACATGCTACGGAAAAATCCAAAGATCTGGTGCGGATGGCCGTTGCCAGGGCTTCTTTGCTGGAACCCATCCCAGACATATCGGTGGATGTTAACCCGTCTGCACTGATTATCGGTGGGGGTATCGCCGGAATGACCACCGCCCTCGGTTTTGCGGAGCAAGGGTTTCCGGCAATTATCGTGGAAAAATCATCCGTTCTCGGCGGGGCGGCAAGGAATCTTCGTAAGACCTGGAAGGGCCAGGACATTCAACCCTACCTTTCCGAGCTGGTGGATAAAGTTGAGCAGCATCCGGATATACAGGTGTTGCGAAACGCCGAGGTGGTGGGTGCGTCCGGATTTGTGGGCAACTTTGAAACTCAGGTGGCTGTAGGAAACCGGATACAGACTGTGGAACACGGAGTTGTCATGGTTGCAACCGGCGGCAAGGCCGCCGATACCCGGGAATATCTTTACGGTAAGAATCCCAGGGTTACCCGCTGGCATGATCTGGAACATGATCCCGAAAAATTAAAGCATGCGGAAATTATTGTATTTATCCAGTGTGTGGGATCACGGGACGAAAACCGGCCGTACTGTTCCAGGATTTGTTGCACGTCTTCCATATTACAGGCGATTTCCATAAAACAAAGCAACCCGGATACAAAAGTATTTATCCTGTACCGTGACATTCGAACTTATGGCGAAAAAGAGTATCTTTACAAAAAAGCCAGAGAGATGGGAGTTGTGTTTGTACGATATTCGCTGGACAACAAACCCAAGGTCACGGAAATAGAAAATGGTCTCCAAGTCGATGTGTTTGATCCGATTTTGCAAAGGAATCTGAGGATACAGGCGGACTATGTGAATCTGGCGACTGCCATTGAGCCGGCCGGGAACCATAAGATTTCCGAGTTCTACAAAATTCCGCTCAATGCTGAAAACTTTTTTATGGAAGCCCATGCCAAGTTGCGGCCGGTGGAATTCGCTAACGATGGAATCTTTTTGTGCGGACTGGCCCATTACCCCAAAGCCATAGAAGAGAGTATTTCCCAGGCCATGGCGGCGACAAGCAGAGCCATCACGGTGCTTGCAAAAGGATCTGTTCAGATTTCTCCGCTGGTATCCCAGGTAGATGCCGAAAAATGCATCGGGTGCGGTCTGTGTTCGGAAGTTTGCGCTTTCAACGCCATTATGCTCGAAGAAATTGAAGGCAAAGGGTATCGGGCAAAGAATATTTCGGCCTCCTGCAAAGGGTGCGGGCTGTGTGCCTCCTCTTGTCCACAGCAGGCCATCGACATGCTTCATTTCCGGGACCGTCAAATCATGGCTTCGATTTGTGCAGCAGTGTAAGTAGAGTGTGAAGTGACTAAAGTGAGTTAAAGTGACTAAAGTGGTGGAATTCTGTTAATTTAATATAAACAGCCGGAGCATAGCGACTCCTTAACTTTAGCTCACTTAAAATTTAGCAACTTTCAAATTTTATACGGGTTAGGGAACAGCTCGCAATTTGTATAATAAGTTAAAGTAAGTGAAGGGTGAAAATTATGGAGGAATTTGAGCCAAAAATAATTGCTTTTCTGTGTAACTGGTGTGCCTATGCCGGCGCAGATCTGGCCGGTGTCTCCCGGTTGCAGTATCCACCCAACATAAGAACCGTGCGCGTCATGTGTTCGGGCAGAGTGGACCCGCTGTTCGTCCTGCAAGCGTTTAAACAGGGATGTGACGGCGTACTGGTCGCCGGGTGACATTTCGGTGATTGCCATTACCTGGAGGGTAATGTTCAGGCCGAAAAAAAGATCCGGTTAACTCAAAAACTGCTGGATCTGGCCGGTATCGGAAAACAAAGGCTGCATCTGGCCTGGGTTTCGTCGGCTGAAGCCCAGCGGTTTGTAGAAGTCGTTACCCAAACCACCGAAACGGTTAAGGCACAGGGGAAATTCGATTCCAAAGCTTTTGCTTTTGAACTTGCTGCTGCGGAGTTGACTCTGGCCCAGGAAACACTCAGATGGATGGTCGGAAAAGAAGTAAAGATCACGACAAAAGGAGATGTTTTCGGACGCCGGTGGGATACGGATAGATTTGAATCCATACTCGATGTGTTGCTCGAAAGAGAATATCAGAAAAATCTGATTCTCCAAGCAGTTAAACAAGGGCATACCTCTGTGAGAGATATCCATAAAAAAATCGGGCTCGACCTTAAAAGAATTTCATACCTTCTGGCCGATATGGAAAATAGAAACATCGTCGAGCTTGTCGATATGAAAGAGAGCAAACCGGTTTTTGCAGGACTGTGAAGGGTCACTAATTAAAGTTGAAGATTTTATTTGACGAATCAATCTGCAATCGAACATCTGAAATCTTCAATGAATAAAGGGAGGAGAAATGACGAACAAAAGCGGATCCGTTATGGTTGTGGGTGCCGGAATTGCAGGCATGCAGGCTTCGCTCGATCTGGCCAATTCGGATTACAAGGTTTACCTGGTTGACCGGTCTCCCACCATCGGTGGAATGATGGCCCGTCTGGATAAGACCTTCCCCACGAACGACTGTGCCATGTGAGTGATTTCGCCCAAACTGGTCGAGGTCGGCCGGCATATGAATATTGAGCTGATTACGTGCAGCGAACTAAAGAGCGTTGAAGGGGAACCGGGAAACTTTAAGGCGTCATTGGTCAATTACCCCCGCTACATCGATCCCGTTAAATGTACCGGGTGCGGAGATTGTGCCAGGCATTGCCCGGTAACTGCCGTTAACCCATATAACATGGGCCTTAATGACAGGAGAGCCACCTACATAGAATATGCCCAAGCGGTTCCTCTTGCCTTTGCCATTGATACCGAGACTTGTATCGGCTGCGGTTTGTGCGAGAAGATGTGTCTCGCCAAAGCCATCCGGTATGATGACACAGAGCGCAACACCACCGTTACGGTCGGATCTGTGATTCTGTCCGCCGGAAGCCGGGGATTTGATCCTTCCGGGCTTGATTATCTGGGATACGGTAAATATCCCAATGTGGTGACCAGCCAGGAGTTTGAAAGAATCTTGAGTGCATCAGGACCGTATTTCGGTCATCTGATGAGGCCGCTGGACCGGGAAGAGCCTAAAAGCATCGCGTGGCTGCAGTGCGTGGGGTCCAGGGATACCAACCGTTGCGGAAACGGCTACTGCTCATCGGTATGCTGCATGTACGCCGTAAAAGAGTCCATGATTGCCAAAGAGCATACCCACGGGGACCTGGACTGTGCAATTTTTAATATGGATATACGGACGTTTGGCAAGGATTATGAAAAATATTATCTCCGTGCCCGGGATAAGGAAGGGGTTCGTTTTATCACCGCCAGGGTCCATACCATTACCGAAGTTCCTGAAACCGGCGATTTGATTCTTGAGTATGCGGACAAAAACGGTGCCATGAAACAGGAAACTTTTAATATGGTGGTTCTCTCGGTGGGACTGCAGATTCAGCCGGATACTGTGGAACTGGCAAAACGCCTCAATGTTAGACTGAATAAATACAATTTTGTAGAGAGCGATCCCTTTACACCGGTGAGCACCTCACGGCCGGGAATATATACGTGCGGCGTGTTGCAGGGGCCAAAGGACATTCCCGAATCCGTGGCCGAGGCCAGCGCTGCCGCCTGTTTGGCCGGTGCGGAGCTTGCTGAAGCAAGGGGCACGGAGATCTCTAAAGTTGAAATCCCGGAACAGATTGATGTTGCCGGGCAGAAGCCTCGCATCGGTGTTTTTGTATGTAACTGCGGGATCAACATCGGAGGGATTGTCGATGTCCCGTCTGTAAAAGACTATGCTGCCACGCTTCCGAACGTTGTTTTTACGGATGACAATCTGTTTACCTGCAGCCAGGACACCCAGGATATCATCAAAGAAAAAATTATTGAACATGAGTTAAACCGGGTGATTGTAGCCTCATGCAGCCCCAAAACTCACCAGCAGATGTTTATGGAAACCCTCGAGGCCTGCGGATTAAATAAATACTTGTTTGAAATGGCAAATATCCGCAACCAGAATTCATGGATCCATTCCAAAGATCCGGAAACAGCCACGCAAAAGGCCAAAGACCTGGTTCGCATGTCTGTGGCCCGGGCTGCCACACTCCACCCGCTACATGAAAAAAAGATCCCGGTCATTAAGAGAGCGCTGGTCATCGGCGGCGGGGTGGCCGGAATGAATGCTGCGCTGGGTCTCGCAGATCAAGGCTTTCCGGTCGTCCTAATTGAAAAAGAGGAAAGGTTGGGCGGAATGGCAAACCGCCTGACCACCACCATCGAGGGGGCGGATGTAGGAACTTACCTGCAAGGACTGATTGAAAAGGTGACCACCCACCCCCAAATACAGGTTTTAACCCGCTCCCTTATTGTGGGATTTTCCGGATTCAAGGGAAATTTCACCACCGAAGTCCTCGTGGGACCGGGTATGTATGAAAGAAAGATCGACCATGGGGTCGTTGTTCTGGCGACAGGAGCTACTGAATACCGTCCCAAAGAATTCCTGTACGGACAGGACCCAAGGGTCGTAACCCAGGTCGAGCTGTCCAGACGTTTGAAAGAAAAAGGAGCCCAAGATCTAAACCGGGTGGTCATGATTCAGTGTGTTGGATCCAGAAACGATGAGAACCCCAATTGCTCCAGGATTTGCTGTCAGAGCGCGATCAAGAATGCACTTGAAATTAAAAAACTTCGACCGGATGCTCAAGTCTTTATACTCTACCGGGATATCAGAACTTATGGACTGCTGGAGGATTATTATACCAAAGCCAGGAAACTGGGCGTATTGTTTTCTCGATTCGATCCCGAAGATCCACCTACCGTGGAATCTTCTGAAGTGGGAGTGAGGGTAACCTTTAAGGATCATGTGCTGGATTCCAGCATCCGGATTAGTGCCGACCTTCTGGCACTAAGCGCGGGCGTTGTGGCTGAAGACACCGAAGAACTCGCTTCCATCGTGAAACTGGCCCGAACCGCAGAAGGCCACTTTATGGAGGCTCATGTCAAGTTAAGGCCGGTGGATATGGCCACGGAAGGCGTATTTGTTTGTGGGACCGCCCACAGCCCCAAACTTTTGTCGGAATCCATCTCACAGGCGCTTGCCGCTGCTTCCCGGGCAACTACTTTTCTATCCCAGACGGACTTGACATTGTCGGCGGTAACGGCTCAGGTAAATGCGGATCTATGTGCGTCATGCCTCATATGCGTCCGGTCGTGTCCGTACCATGTCCCGAGGATCAATGAAGACGGTGTCAGTGAAATCGACGTTGCGTTATGCCATGGGTGCGGAGTTTGTGCGGCGGAATGCCCGGCAAAGGCTATCGAACTGAATTGGTATGAAGACGTTCAAGTACTGAGCAAGGTTGACGCGTTACTCGAAGGCGTCATGTAGGATTGGAGTGAATCATAATTCAGGTGGAAAACAACGGGACATGCAATTTGTGAACTGAATTTTGAATAACCGAAATCAAAAATAATCAATTTTCTCATTTGTAAGCGTATACGAACTTAAACAATAGGATAGTCGCCGACCTCTCACCAAACATGGAGTTTAGATTTAAAGGGGGTATCATGAAGGAAGATTTCAAACCTATTATCATCGCATTTTGCTGCAGTTTCTGAGGGTACACGGCCGCGGACCTGGCAGGTTCCATGCGCTTGCAATACCCACCTGATATAAAGATCATTCTTGTTCCATGCACGGGGAAGATAGATATCCTTCATATCCTTCATGCCTTTGAAAAAGGAGCGGACGGCGTATATGCGGTCGGTTGTATGGAAGGAGATTGTCATTATAACAGCGGCAACCTCAGAGCTCGTAAACGGGTGGAACAGGCACAAAAAATTCTGGATACCATCGGTATCGGGGGAGAACGGGCACAGATGTATAACCTTTCATCCAGCGAAGGGCCGCGTTTTGCTCAGTTCGCCGTTGAAATGGATGAAAGAATCCGAAAATTGGGTCCCAACCCCATTAAACTGGCCAAGAAAAAGGCCGCATGAAACAAATGAAGCATTCAAGTTAGTTCGCTTCACTCACAATTGGAAGTGGCATAAACCAGGAGCTATTAAAGAATCTTTAATTTCAACTAATTGTAGAATTTTCGAGATGTTTAATATGGTTCTATCTTTAATGAAAGAGAGGTCTTATGATTGTCGCCGACAGAAAACCCATTGAAGAAATTATAGAGGAAGTCAAAAATCATGAAAAAATCCTCATCCTCGGCTGTAACGAATGCGTTACGGTTTGTGAAGCAGGGGGCAAGAAAGAAGTCGGTGTTCTGGCTTCATCCCTTAGGATGTATTTCCTGAATCATGGGCGGGAAGTCAAAATAGATGAAAAAACGTTGGAACGGCAGTGCGATCACGAATACCTCGAAGAGATTCGTGATGTCATGGATCAGTATGACGCTGTCGTCTCCCTTGCCTGCGGGGTGGGCGTCCAGTTCATGGCTGAAAAATACCACGACTGCCCGATTTATCCCGGAGTGGACACCTGTTTTTTGGGGGCTACTGAAAAGCGAGGTCTGTGGACGGAACGGTGCCAGGCCTGTGGACAGTGCATTCTGGCGCGTACCGGGGGAATCTGTCCGGTCTCCCGCTGCGCGAAGCGGATTCTTAACGGCCCGTGCGGCGGTTCCGCTAACGGCAAATGCGAAATTAATAAAGAAATTGACTGCGCCTGGGCGTTGATCATCAATCGCCTCAAGGCACTGGACAGACTTGATGATTATGAAAAAATCAGCTCCATAAAAGACTGGTCCACCGACAGGGCCGGGGGACCCAGAAAAGTTGTCAGGGAGGATGTACAGGAATGAAAACAAAAACACCCAGCAAACTGGAAAAGATTCTTGCCGCCGGTCATCTCGCGGTGACGTCGGAATGCGGTCCCCCCAGGGGTTCTGATATGGAAGTGATTAAAGAAAAGGCAAATCTGATCAAAGATTATGTGGATGCCATAAATATCACCGACAATCAGACATCCGTAACCCGCATGTCCAGCCTGGCCGCCTGTATTCAACTGAAACTCATGGGGCTGGAGCCGGTGCTTCAGATGGTGACCCGTGATCGAAACCGAATCGCCTTGCAGAGTGATATCCTTGGAGCAGCTTCGTTTGATATACACAATATCCTCTGCCTTTCCGGAGATCACCAGAGCTTTGGAGACTGTCCCACGGGTCAGAATGTTCATGATATTGACTCCATGCAGCTCATTCAAACCGTAAGGCTTATGCGGGACCAAGGCAAGTTCCTCGGTGGAGATGATATTAAGCGCCCCCCCAGGATGTTCGTAGGGGCCGCTGCCAATCCTTTTGCCGATCCGTTTGAAATACGCGTTCCCCGGTTGGCCAAAAAAATTGCCGCCGGCGTGGAGTTTATACAAACCCAGTGTATATACAACATGGAGAAATTCGAGCTCTGGTTAAGAATGGCCGGGGACCGAGGATTACTTGAAAAAGTTTATATTCTGGCCGGTGTAACCCCGTTTAAATCGGCCGGCATGGCCAGATACATGAAGAATCGGGTTCCCGGGATAGAAGTTCCTGACGAGTTGGTGAAAAGAATGGCAGGTACACCCAAAGAAAAACAACCCGAGGAGGGGATCAAAATCTGCATTGAGCAGATTCAGCACTTAAAAGAAGTGAAAGGGGTTCGGGGTTTTCACATCATGGCCATTGAATGGGAAGAAATGGTTCCCGGTATTGTGGAAAAATCCGGCCTGTATCCCAGGCCAAGTGCGGAATGATGCCACACCCAAGAACTGCTGAAAAAAATAAAAATATTCGGAATCAAGAAATTCCGGAATCAAAACAAAGGAGGTACAGCATGAGTGAAAAAAAGAGAATACTTGTGGTGGATGATGAGCCTGATTTCTGCTCTATTGTCCAGAGCCAATTAGAAAAAGAAGGCTTCAGCGTCGAGATCGCCTACAACGGCATCGAAGGGTTGGAAAAAGTACATGCCAATCCGCCGGACGCTATTGTTCTAGATGTCATGATGCCTGAAATGGACGGATACGAGGTATGCAGGAAGCTAAAAGGGGATGAGAAATGTGTTGACATTCCTGTGGTTCTGCTGACTGCCGTTGCATCCCATGTGACATCAACCCGCTATAGCCACCGGGACGGTATGAGTACCGAGGCGGATGACTATATTGCCAAACCCGCTTCAGCGGAGGAAATCACGGCGAGTATTAAACGGCTTCTCGATTAGCAGGAAACCATGGGGTGTTCGAAGCCCGTAATTTATGATTTTAAATTGAAGATTGACAACATATAATCCTAAGTTTTCAAGGGTCAATCTTCAATTTAAAGGAGGTGCATTAGCAGTTTGTTAATTGCTCTCCAAGACTTTTTGGTTTCAGGTGTCAGGGATCAGCGAATTCGTTTCTTACTCCTGACACCTGACACCTGAAACCTGATTGCAAGGCTTTCGCTCAAAAAATGAATAAGTTAATGGGTGAAAACCATTTTAACAAATCGGTAATGCTCCCATTTAAAGGAGGGAATAATGTCATCTCAACCTATTGAGATTAAAGGAAACAAAAAAAGCATTTTTCTGGATAAGGTAAAGGCGCTTCTTCCGGAGGGAGGAAATCTCAATCTTTGCCTGACCTGCGGCGCCTGTTCTTCAGGGTGTCCTGCCACGGGACTGGAAGATATGGATCCCAGAAAATTCTTGCGCATGGCCGCTCTGGGTATGGACGAAGAAGTTATGAGTACGCCCTGGGTCTGGATGTGCACCATGTGTACCCGCTGCATTTATGTATGTCCCATGAAAATCGACATCCCGCAACTGGTCTTTAACGCCCGGAACAGCTGGCCCAGGGAAGAACGACCCAAAGGGATTATGGGATCTTGCGACATGGCATTGAGAAACGACACTTGCAGCGCCATGGGGACGTCTGAAGAAGATTTCAAGTTCGTTGTAGAAGACGTGCTTGAAGAATACCGGGAAACGCAGCCTGAATTCAAAGGCATGCAGGCGCCCATCAACAAGAAGGGTGCCGAGTTCTTTTTGAACCAGAACTCCAGAGAGCCGGTGACCGAACCGGACGAAATGGCCCCTCTCTGGAAAATTCTGCACTTGGTGGGAGCCGACTGGACTTACGGCACCAAGGGATGGGCAGCGGAAAACTACTGCATGTTTCTGGCAGATAACGAGAGTTGGGAGCATATTGTAAAGGTCAAGGCCAAAGCAGTGGATGATCTCAAGTGCAAGATCTGGCTCAACACGGAATGAGGGCACGAATTTTTTGCGGTCCGGGTCGGACTGAAAAAATTCAACATTAAGCACAATTTTGAGTGCAAGAGCATTATCCAGTATTATGCCCAGTGGATCAGGGATGGAAAACTGAAAGTTAATTCCGACTGGAATAAAGATCTGAAAGTAAAATTTACTGTACAGGACCCCTGCCAGCTGGTTCGCAAGAGTTTGGGAGACCCGGTGGCAGAGGACCTTCGGTATGTTGTTAAAGCAGTTGTCGGCGCGGAAAATTTTGTAGAGATGGCTCCCAACAAGTCTAACAACTACTGCTGTGGCGGAGGGGGAGGATTCCTTCAGTCCGGATTTCCCGAAGCCAGACGCTATTATGGCAAACGAAAATTTGATCAAATCATGGTGACAGGAGCGGATTACTGCATTACGCCATGCCATAACTGCCACGCACAGATTCATGATTTGCATGAACATTATGGTGGAAAATACCATACCACCCATTTATGGACGTTAATATGTCTTTCTTTAGGGATTCTCGGACCCAATGAACGGGAATACCTTGGAGACGATCTCAAAGAAGTTATGATTTTTCATCCGGAGACTGAGATGTAAAAGGCGTATTTTGAACTTAACGAGTTTTAATCATCCCATTGGTAAATCAATTTTCAGATGCAGGTTTATTGCGTATTCGGCGATGAACGGGTTATGCGTTCAAAATCTCCCACCATATTTTCGGCTGTACTTGAGCGGCTCGGGATAAAAGGGAAATATGTGCCGTTTAAAATTGCTCCCGGCCAGATCGGTCAGGCAGTAAAAAGCATTAAGGTTCTGAATATCTCCGGCGCGAATGTTGCGATTCCATATAAAGAAGACGTCATCCCCCATTTGGACGTCCTCTCGGAAGGAGCGAATATTATCGGTTCGGTGAACACAATTGTATACAATGGAGATATTCTAAAAGGTTACAATACCATCGCTATTGGGTTTATGGACGCTATAAATGCTGCAGGGTATGACGTGGAAGGCAAGTCGGCCCTTGTTTTGGGTACGGGAGGAGCAGCCAGGGCAATTGTATTTATTTTAAACTGGCTGCGAACAAGTACTGTTTTCGTTTCCGGCCGCGACCCGGAAAAACTTGGAAAGATTATTGATCGTTTTGGGGGGAAAGCCATCTCGCTGTACGATCTTGAGAACAAACCTCTGGCTGTAAACATCGTGGTGAATACCACTTCTGTTTCAAGTCCCGATGAATCGCCGGAGATGGCTTCATTGCTTGGAAGATTCAAAATAAAGGGTTGCGAATTGGTACTTGATCTTAATTATAGCCGAAGTGATAATTTTTGGCAGGATCTGGCCCGGCGCAACACAGCACAGTTTATGGATGGTCTATCCACCCTTGCATACCAGTCCAGACGCACACTGGCCCTCTGGACGGG
>CAYPIW010000023.1:0-5619 GCA_964410925.1 uncultured Desulfobacteraceae bacterium | reverse complement strand
CTTTGCCAATTACACCTACAATGTCTCTACAATTGAGAAGGACGAAAATAACGCCGACCTGGAAGGCAACTATCTGCCCAACGATCCCCGGCATAATGTCCATTTCGGGTTCCGGTATCAAAATCCGAAGCTCGTCAACATCTCACTGGTTACCAATTATTACGCCGACATCTATTATGATAATGAAAACACCTTGAAAACAAAAGACTATTGGACCGTAGACGTGGCAATTTCGCGCAAGTTATTTGACCACGCAACGCTCTACGTGAACGCAGAAAACATATTCGATGAAGAATACACGATTTTCAAATCGCTTTCGACTTCAGACACCATCTCGCCCGGGGCGATATATACATGCGGCGTGAAGTTTGAGTTCTGATTTGGCTGTGTTTCGGACGACCGTCAATCAAAAACCTTCCGGACTGCTTGGGGGAAAAACTACGGAAAGACAGAATTAGGCAAATTATAGGATGGAAGGCCCGTATTTGGAAAGGAGTTTGCTTCATGTTGTCAAAACTGACGAAAAATTCTGTGTTTATGTTAGTATTTATTTTTATCGCATCTTTCTTAGACCGGCCTGCATTCGGGCACTACCTATGGATAGCGCAGGAAGGGGAGAACTATATTGTCGGCCGGGGAATTATTCCGGACAAGTTTTATCCATATAATCCGGATGCGGTCACTTTCATCAAAGCCTTCGATGCTGAGGGAACAGACATACCCGTCAACAGGGTTAACGACAAGGAACGGGTTTTCTTCCGCGCAGGCGTTAGCCTTTCCCTTGCAGCCGTCCTATGCGACTGGGGTGACAGGGTAAATACCACCCGGGGGAAAAAGATCATGACTCGAAAGGAGGCTGAACAACAGGGGTTCAAGGTGCTTGAGTCCTTTCTGTCAACCCAGAACTCAAAGACCCTTTTTGAAGACGGAGCCGCTGTCTGCAGGTATTTAGGGATGAAATTCGAACTCGTGCCGATCAAAAGCCCTTTTAAACTTGGACCGGGTGAGCCGCTGGAGCTTAAGCTGATGTATGATGGTGAGCCTCTTAAGAACGCCGCGGTCTCTTCAGATATTGATACCTATACAAAAACAGATGAGAATGGTATGGTCAGGATTGCCATTTCCAAAACAGGATGGAATGTGATCATGGCCAAGCATATCGTTCCCAGTTTAAATGATGGTGATGTTGATTATCATCAATTTATGACTTTTCTCGTAATTAAGGTAAAGTGATGAAGCGTTTAGCGATGTTTTTTTTACTATGTCCACTTTTAGCAGGGATTTCTATTGGATTGCCCAAGGATGTTGGCGCCCACGGAACCGGCCACAGGCTTCTAAAACACGAGCCGGTCGTAGCGGTTGAATTCCATTATTCCGATGATACACCCATGAGATATGCCGAGGTAATGGTATTCTGTCCCCGGGATCTGAAGGTGGAGTATCAAAACGGTCGGACCGACAGAAACGGAAAGTTCGTTTTTTGCCCCGATGTACCGGGGAAGTGGCTTATTAAGGTCAATGACGGCATGGGGCATGAGGAAAAAGTGGTGATGGAGGTCGGGCCGGAAGCGATTGCCGGCCAGAGCGAAAATCCGCGGACCCACCCGGCTTCCGGCGGTTCTGAACCTCTGTCAAAGGCCTTGAAGATAATAGCCGGTCTGAGCCTTATAATGAACGTCTCATTTGCAGGCTACTTCGTGAAACGGCGATCTACTTCGGCCAAAACCAGTTACCAATAAAAACATATAGGGGGAATGCCCGAATGGATAAATATAGGCATATGTCAATCAGCGTTATTCTCTTGATCCTGACTCTGTTTGTACCTTGTTCGATCATGGCCCAGGCAAAAGGAAAATTATACGTGGTCGGTATGGGGCCTGCCGGACCGGACCTGACGGCTCCGAGGGCCCTTGAAATTGTTGAAAAAGCAGATGTGTTGCTGTGCTCCCCCAGGATTCCCGAGAGGTTTGCCGCTTTCAGCCGCACCATAGACCCATCAAAGATCGCTTTTGACCCCTGGAAGAGAGTCTTTGATAAAAAAGCCAATGAGTTAAAACGCTCGGATCCCGGGGCGTGGGCTGAGGGGGTTGAACGGCGCAGGAAGGAAGTGCAGAAATTTGTGCTCGAAAAAATCAAGGACGGTAAAACCGTTGTCATGATGGATGGTGGCGATCCGTGCGTTTATGGCCCATCGCTTCACTATCTGCTTGAAGGATTTGATCCGTCCCTATTTGAAGTGGTTCCCGGAATAGGCGCTTTCAATGCCGCCGGAGCAGCCCTGAAACGGAGCTTTACGCCTGAAGGCGTACGTTTTGTGCTCCTGACCTCGCCGCAATCCCTTTTCGGTGAAAACTGGGAAAAAAATGATGATATTTTAAAAGATTTATCAAAGTATGAAACGACCATGGTGTGGTATATGTCTCTTCGTTCAATTGCTAAAGTCGTCGCAAAACTTAAAAAATACTATGCTTCGGACATGCCGATTGCCATCGTTTATTATGCCGGCTATCCTGACAAAGAAAAGGTTCTCAAAAGTTGTCTTGAAAACATTCTGCGAGATGTAGAAAAAATGGACGAGAAGTGGCTCGGATTGTTCATTTTAGGTAAGTGCGTGAAGTAAAGTTTTTACCAACCCAGTAAATTCTTGAGGTGATTCTTCCAATAAAGCCCTCCCTTTATCCATAAGTCGGTATTTCTGCCTACTGCTGCGGGGTTTGTCGGGTATGGTCATCTCGATCAAGCCAAGCTTCACGCCGACTTGCTGGTAATTTTCTCTGAAGGGCTTTTCATCCTTTTTTCATTTTTCTCAAAGTAGTTTTTACAGCGGGTTTTCACATTTGCTTTAAGGTTGCGATACCAGAGTGCGTAATCATATCTATGATATACACCCATGGGAAACGCGCCAACGTCCAGCTCTTCGGGCAGGGTGGTGACCAGTGCACCTGTTTCTTTATCCACACGAGCACCTGCGTAGTGTGGAATCTCTCGTTCAACGTGGCTGGTTGTGTCATTGAAAAAGACGGCGCCAAGGTTCGAAAGCTTGTCTGCCGGTGTTTCATCAGTTGTCCAGTTTAGCGGATTAATACAAAATGCTCCTGGCAGTAATACGGGAGAACCAGTTGCCCCTGGAGCTTGGGTATTATAAGAAATAATTACGCCTGTATCGGTCGCTTGCGTTGCGGGCTTCATCCAGGGGTAAGTAGTAAAGACCTCTGGGGTTATCGAATATCCGATTAGATACGCGGCCACCAACTGGTTCTGTAAATCAGGTTTTTTGAAGTGCTCCCGCATCAGTTGAATCAGAACCATCGTCCCCTGACTGTGACCGGCAAGAATGAAAGGACGACCCTGATTCAGATTTTCGAGGAAATATTCAAAAGCTCGTGAGACATCCGAATATCCGAGTTGAAAATAATGGTTTTTATACATGTCTTCTTCAGGATTCAGCTTGGCAAATGACATCTGCCGGTAGTAGGGAGCAAAAATATTTGCACTTTCTGAATACACGCTGGCCTGGAAATCAATAAGATGCTCGGCAGCACCCCTCAAATCCACATTATTGATATCCATGTTTGCGGGTGAGTCTTCGGCATAAATCGTGGGATAAACATAAAAAACATCTATCGGCTTGTCCGGTTTTGGGGTTTGGAATACTCAAGAGGAAGCCTTCTGGTAATCCGGGACTTGAGGGATTTCCCCTCCGAGATCTATTGTGTCTTGAGGAATTGTTCCACATCCCCAACACATAAGTGCAATCAACAATAATGTGAGCAATATCAAATGTTTTTTCATTGCCTGCTTATAAATTCCCAATACTTTCGTATGTTGACAATTCATATCTGTCTTTCATTTCCTATTCTATTCTAACATATTTATTGGATAGTTTTCTCGCGAAGTAATGAAAATCGAAGATAGCGAGAAAATGCAATAAACGTGCACATTAAAAGTTAAATTTCATCTTTAGCTATTTCGTTACTATCATATATCTAAAAATTATTAACAATTACAGTTCAACACATCCAATTTCTTCTTTTATAAATACTACAGCATAAAATGTTAATAGTCTGTCAGTCTTATCGTTATTTTTTTGTGGTAATATCGCTAATTATCTTGACATTATTTGTCCTATATAGGTCAGCAGAAATATATCTTTTCCTTTGCTAAAAACTGTTAAGTTGTGTTTTTGGATATCAGAAAGGTAAATCTCATTTTTTGGTTTTATTTTTTTTGCATTTTTGTAAAAAATACGATATATGCAATTTAAATTGAGTTGCTTAAACCTGTGCTGATGGCAAGATACGTGTAATCAATGCGAATCGGAGCTTCAAGAGTAATCGTTATATCAAAATCGACACAAAAGGTGATCTTTGATGGTTACTGTGAGGAATAATACCAAGAGTATAAAAGATATATTTAATGCGTTGAAATTTATACTGCTTTTGATTCCACTATTTTTCTGTTTCGTATCATTAGTCTATGCTGTGGATGTCACACTCCAATGGGCTGCAAATACCGAACCTGATTTGGCTGGCTACAGAATATTTTCCCACGAGGAAGGTCAATCTTATGATTATTCAAACCCATCCTGGGAAGGAACAGAAACCTATTGTACAATTTATGCTTTGGATGAAACCAAAACATATTGTTTTGTTGTAAGAGCTTACGATATCGAGGGGTTTGAAAGCGGAGACTCCAACGTGATATGTCGTGAGGGCTCAGTCTGGGTGACGATTCATGGAACGGTCACATATGACGGAACCCCTCAATGCGCCATGGTTTTGGCAAATGGTCAGTATATGTTTTCATGCGCCGGGAACGGTGAATACGAACTGAAAGTTCCCCTGGATGCCAACGGTGAAATTACCCTGTTTTCTTCCGTAGATGGTCTTGCACCTTTCAAGCAAGTTTTAACACCGGAAGCGGCAGCAGATTTCGACATTGAAATGGAACCTTCGAGTCCAGACAGCAAGATGCCTACGGTCACCAGGATTGACCCCGAAAATGTCGACGATCCTCCCGGGTGGGTCAAAATCGATGGATCTGTTTCATTAGACGGAACTCCGTTGAATGCGATGGTCCTGGTCAACGGCCAGTACATGTTTTCCAACGGAGATCAAGAAGGTTTGAAAGTTGGTGACTATGAACTTGTGGTGCCTTTGGACCCAAGCGGTATGATTACCCTATCCGTGTTTGTTGAGGGTCTTCAGCCTTATAAAGAAACTTTCTCACCGTAAAATCGGATTTAACAGTTTCAACAAAGGTGTGCTTTCGGCAAGCATGGGTAAAGCAAAAAAATGCCACAAATCCTGAAAACCACACCGCTGGACCGGTCAGTCTATACCCATTCGGATTTTTTTTCATCCGATTTCATTTTTCTCTTACGTTCCCGTGACGGTTGTGCCATAAGACCGCCATGGAACAGAACATCAGATATCGCTGCAACACCTATTCTCAAAAGGACATATCTTTTATCCGGAAACTCATCGCTGATAACCCTGATGCCAGCCGATGGGCGCTGTTCAGAAAACTCTGTATCGCCTGGGGCTGGACACAAAAAAACGGGGCTTTGCGTGATCAGGTTTGTCGAAGCTTTATGCTCGAGCTGGATCGTGCCGGACA
>CAYPIW010000022.1:0-10823 GCA_964410925.1 uncultured Desulfobacteraceae bacterium | reverse complement strand
GCCTGAACGAAAACGGTCTTTTTTGCCAATATCTGCGTCAGACTCAAATTTTAATCCTCGAAATACTACCAGTATTCCTGTGGTTAAAATTTTCGTCTTCCTTGATCTTAACAAAAAATCATAGTTTTCGTTTGGGTACTAATTACGAATCATAACCCGAGAGCATTCGTTATACACATTGAATTTTGTTTGGAAAAAAACGGTGGAGGTAAAAATGAGAGTAAAACAATTCACCCGTCGCAGATTCCTAAAAGATCTTACCCTGACCTGTACCTGCAGTACCTTTGTCATGCATACGCTTTCTGCACGTCATGTTTGGGGAAACCCCCTTAAAGGGGCCGGTTCTGAGGAATCCGCAACCATGGAATACCGGACCCTGGGTAAAACGGGCCTCAAGGTTTCGGCGCTCAGCTTTGGCGTGATGCGGCTGTCCGAGCCCTCGGTATTATTTCAAGCGCTGGACATGGGGATCAATTATTTTGATACGGCCCATAGTTACCAGAACGGCAATAACGAAATGATGCTGGGCAGCGTACTCAAACAGTACGGCAGATCCAAAGTCTTTATTGCCACCAAAATTATACCTTATTATAAGGAGTTCGGGATCAAGCAGCTCAACAATCAAAAATCCATGGAAACCATGCTGGAAAAAAGCTTAACACGGCTTCAAACGGACTGTGTTGACGTGCTTTTCCTCCATAACATTGAGAATCCGGAATGGCCGTTGCACCAAGAGATGCTCGGTTTTTGTCAAAAAATGAAAAAAACCGGAAAAGCCCGCTTTTTAGGGATTTCTTTCCACACCACCGGCCAGACCTACGTGGATACGGTGGAGCGAACATCGGAGGACGGCGTCTACGATGTTTTTCTGGCCACACTGAATTTTAAGAGCCCCCCGGAGCACATCCAGGCATTAAAACGCGCCCGTGAGAAAGGCGTGGGCATTGTTGCCATGAAGACCCAGGCCGGCGGCTATAAATCCGAAGCGAAACCAACGCTCAATCCGCATCAGGCGGCACTGAAATGGGTCCTTGACAAACCCTTCGTGGACTGTGCCATTCCCGGAATGGTTAACCGGCAGCAGCTTGCGGAAAATGCCGGCGTTGTCGGGAAGAAAATGGGGTGGAGTGACCGAAAGACCCTTGCGAGCTATTATGACTCGGTTAAAGATCGCTGCTGCTTGAGGTGCGGCGGCTGCACCGCTTCATGCAAAAAGCGGGTGGACATTGCAACCATTCATCGCTGTCTTATGTACTGGGAAGGCTATCAAGACTTCGACCTGGGACAGGCCACTTACCGGAGACTTCAGAACACGGAGAATGCCCTGGCATGTATGGACTGCACAGCGCCCACCTGTAAGTGCAGTAACGGGATAAAAATATCGGAGCGAATGCGCCATGCCCATATCCATTTTACCTGAAGCCGGCCCTACCCGCCCGGCCTTGCGCTGCATGATGACTCTTTTGATGATTCTGTTCTCCATGGCCGCACCTTGCATCAGCCCCCTTGCGGAATCCGGCGATGAATCGATTTTTACCATGGCCCTTCCGTTGCCGGAATGGAAGGTGGACGGACAGCCCTATGGGTTTCGCCCTCAAAACCTCTATGAATACATCAATGGCGAAGCCGAATTTTTTATTGCATTTGGTTTTATTGAGCTGACAGGGGCAACCTATACATCTGTTACCGGCGGAACTGACACGGTGACCACGGATATTTATGATATGGGAAATAAACTGAATGCATTCGGAGTATTCCAGTCAAAAAGAGGCGGCCAGGCATCCACTTTAAACCTGGGTGCAGCATCTATGGGCTCTGATGGTTATCTTGCTTTTTATAAAGATCGATTCTTTGTCGAGATACAGGCCTACATCACTGGCGAAAAAGAAAAGGCAAGGGTCGAACTTCTGGCCGCAAGTATTGCGGCTCAGTTGCCGGGTGAAAACACCCCTCCGCGGGAGCTTTTCTATCTGCCTGAAAAGAACAGGATTCCCGGATCAGAGCGCTATATAAGGGGCGGCATATTGGGACATGCGTTTTTGGACAGGGGTATTTTAAGCGATTATCTCATCCAGGGTCAAAAAATAACGGCCTTTGTTGCCATTCTTCCCTCTTCCCGGGATGCGGTGCGCGCCGTGAAACAACACCGGTCTTTCTTTTTAAAATCCGGGGAAAAATGCTTGCCACTTGACGGGGTGGGTAAGCACAGTTTTGTTTCCGAGGAACCCTATCATCAAAAAATCATCGAAACACAGGTAGGGGCGTTTGTGGCAGGGGTCTATGATTTGAGTGCCATAGAACCCGGAAAAACAGTGTTGGCGGATATAATAAAAACCCTAAAACAAATAGAAAATATCCGTTAACCGGATGGGCTGGCGCCATTATTTGTAACTTATCGACCTGCTGGGTAATGGTTATTTGTTTCTTTATCCAATTATCAAGATTCTTAAACTGCAGAATAACAATATTATCTGTGTATATCTGCGAAAATCTGCGTCCTATTTAACTTGAGATTCAGAATTCGAAGTGTCGGACGGTAAGTTGATAGTTACCGCAAATCCTTTGGGTTTGAGGTTTCGGGCGGAAACCGTGCCTTTGCAGGTTTCTATGCAGGTTTTTACGATGGCCAGTCCAAGGCCGACGCCACCGGAACAGCGATCCCGAGAGGGTTGGGGGCGAAAGAAAGGCTCGAAAAGCTGTTCCACAAGGTCATCGGGCACGCCGGGACCAGAGTCCCTGACCTCGATCTCTGCTCCAGCGCCCTTTTTTTGGACTGAAACCTGAACCGGTCCCGCGTCTCCGGCGTATTTTACGGCATTTCTGATAATATTGGCCAGTGCCCGGGCCAGAAGCTCGGGGTCTGCGACAACCCGGATTTCGGGATCGATTTTCGTGATGATCTCCGTTGTGGGCATGCTCTCCCGTTGCACCGCCCGTTGCCATACGGGAAGCAGTTCAACGGTCTTGAGCATAACTTTTTTCGTGTCCATTTCAGCCCGTGTAAAGGAAAGCAGCTCGTTGACCAGGTTCGACATGTGGGTTACATCTTCAATTACATCGGCCACCTGCTTTCGGTTCTCTGCATCCGCTCGGTGTTCCAGTATGCCGAGCCCGAGCTGAATCCGGGCGATAGGGGAGCCCAGTTCATGTGCCACATCCCCCAAAAATCGCTTCTGGCCGTTCACAAAACCGCATAAGCGAGACGTCATGTGGTTGATGGCACTTGCCAGGCGCCCGATTTCATCGACCCTGGGTTCATTGATGCTCACATCAAACCGTCCCCTTGCAATTTCCTCGGCCGCGCCGGTCATCCGCGCAAGCGGTCCAGTGATGTTCCTCACCAAAGGTATCCACAACAGACCCGAAATCAGCATCACCGCCGCCGCCACAATTATCCAGGGCAGGGGATCAAAAAAAAAACCGTTTCCGGTTATGGAATCCGACACGGCAAGAAGTACGGCGCGCACCGGGGTGCGCGATGGGGTTAGGGACACCGGAATCCGAACTCCGGCCCAATATTGCGTGGGATTTTTCGTGCGCATCATGAAGCGATGCTTTTTGACAGAGGTATCTCGGGAGGTGCGCGGCCGTAAAAACTCGCCTTTTGGAGGTCTCTGCCGGAAAGCGCCCATGACCATTTTCATCACCGCTTCAGGGATCTCCATATCCTTTGATAAAGATTGGGAACCGTTTTTAAGCAAGAGAGCAAAGTCCACCTGGTAGATCTCTGCATGCCGGGCGAGCACATCGGGCCAGTTCGCGGTGGGTGCCTGATTCAGTTCATGGGAGATCAGCCGCCCGGCGGTTCGCAATCGATCGGATGCCTGTTGACCAAAGATAGCGTGCAGATCTATCTGGGATCCAAACGCGAAGAACATCACCAGGACCGCCGCTACAAGGACCAGGTTCATAAAAAACCAGAGGAGGATTTTGGAGAATAACGATGAAAAAGGTTTCATAATTCCTGACTTCTCGGGTCTATGAACATATACCCTGCGGATCGAACGGTTTTAATGAATCTGGGGTTTCGGGAATCATCTCCCAGCTTCCGCCGCAGCGAGGAGATATGGACATCCACGGAGCGGTCGAAAACATCGTAGCTTCGACCGGAAACGGCGTCCAAAAGCTGGTCCCTAGTTAATACCCTCCCTGCAGCCTTGGCCAGGCACATCAAAAGATCGAATTCGATGGGGGTCAGGTTCAATATATCAGCGCCCAGCCGGGCCGTTCGGGAGGTTGGGCTGATTTGGAGATTTTCCAGAATCAAGGCTTGATCCATGGCAGTGGGACCGGGGTGAGGTCCGGATTTGAAAGATCGGCGGGTCACGGCGCGAAGGCGCGCTAAAAGTTCCCGCGTGGAAAAGGTTTTGGGTAAATAATCATCGGCCCCCATCTCGAGTCCCACAATTCTGTCGGTCTCATCGCCACGCGCGGTAAGCATTAATACCGGGATGTCCGATTCCTTGCGCAACCGTTTCAAAACTTCGAATCCGTCCATTTCCGGCATCATGACATCGAGAATAACCACATTAAAATCGCCGGCCAAGACCTTTTCCAGTCCATGGGACCCCGTATGGGCGGCATCCACGTCATAGCCCATAGGTTCCAGGTAGTCTTTGACCAGCCGGCAGAGCTTTTTGTCATCATCGATAATCAGAACGTTAATTCTGAAAGGCGAATTCTCCTGATTTTCCATAACTATACCCAATCGTAATATCCGTTTTACCTGTTTCCATTATTATATGATTCATGACATCCGTGCAATATTCTTTACAAAACATTTACAATTTTGCGCTGGAATCAACATAAATTCTTTACATTGATCCCTTATATTCAGTTCAACACCAGGGAAAAATTCCTTGAAAACCAACAATCTTAAAAAAGGAGGTCCATCATGAATTCGAATCTTAGGCAAAAATTCTTTACCGGCGCAATGGTTCTTTTGGTCACGATATTTTTCATCCCGGGTTTTGCGGGAGCGTTTACGCAAGGCCAGTGCAGGCCCGACAAGGGATTTGGCATGAAAAGGCATCAAATGTCGCCTTTGGGAATCTGGCGAAATCCGAAAATGGTTCAGGAACTGGGGCTCACTGACGAACAGGTCAAGGGACTCCGGGAAGCGGATTTTGCCCATCGTGAAAAGCGTCTGCAATTGAAATCCAAACTTGACGGTCTTCACCTTGAAATGGAAAAATTGTTTTCCGCCGACCCCGTGAACGAGTCGAATATTCTCCAGCTGGCCCAAAAGATTTCAGACCTGAAAGGCAACCTGTTTGTTGGGAGAATTGAGTCTTGCCTGGCAGTTGGAAAGCTGTTAACTGCGGAGCAACTTAAAAAGTTAAAGATGTTTGACTTGTATCACCCTGCAAAGCACGGTAAAATGCATGGAAATGGAAAACATACCAGGACTCCGTTTAAAATTGAAGATGCAAACAGCAGCGGAACATAAGGCATCTTTATAATCCCCCCGGACGGTTCGGCCTCCCACATATATCGGGAGGTCGAACAGGGGTGATATTTGATCGGGAAAGGAGTCCGTTGGATGAAACCTTCTTCCGGAGAATAAGACGTTCACCCGAAGTTGATGTCATTTCCAGGATCGTCGTAATCACCGGAATTTTATTGTTATTTCACATGGGCTCACCATGCGCTTGAATTTTTCCAGAAGCGCGAAAGGAGACACTATGAGAGCCGCAAAACTCATTATGCGAGGGTTGGCATGGATGGTTATCGCCATGCTCTTGATGCCTTCCGGAATACCCGCGCAGGAGTTCGAGCCGTCAGAGCAAACAGACAGTTTCGGGAAAGAAGAGTTGGATCAGATGCTTGCGCCCATCGCCCTGTATCCGGATTCGCTGATTGCCCAGATACTGATGGCATCGACCTATCCGCTGGAGGTGGTCCAGGCCGAGCGTTGGATGCAGGAGAACAAAACCCTGACGGGCGATGCGCTGGACGACGCTCTGAAGGAAAAATCCTGGGATCCCAGCATAAAATCGCTCTGTCATTTCCCCGACGTGCTGTTTGCAATGAGCGACAAACTTGACCAAACCAGTAAACTGGGAGATGCCTTTCTGATTCAAAAAGATGACGTCATGGCGACCATACAGGAATTGCGACGAAAAGCCGAGATCCAGGGAAATCTCAAGACAACCCAGGAACAGAAAGTTATCCACGAAAAGGATGCCATCCGGATCGAGCCTGCGGACCGTAGAGTGGTCTACGTGCCGGTCTACGATCCGCTCTATGTTTATGGCCCGTGGTGGTATCCTGCATATCCCCCTTATTACTGGTACTATCCCCCCGGTGTAATTATCACCGGTGGTTTTATCAGCTTCGGGCCTCGCTTTTTTATCGGAATCGATTTGTTTTCATGGAGCTGGTTCGATTGGCATCGGCACTATATTTATATAGACGGGCATAGAGCCCGACGGTTCCACAGATTCCCCCACTGGCATTATCCCGACCGACGGTATTTCTGGCGGCATAACCCTGTGCACAGAAAAGGCGTTGCTTACAGGGACAGAAGAACCCGTGAGCAATTCAGCAAAAGACAGTATCCAAGAACGTCGCCCGGCTCGGAAATGCGGGGGTACCCGGTGAGAGACCATAAAACAAGGGCGGTTGAACCATCGAGGAACTCCATCAAACCCCGGGAACCAGTGAATGTGTCCCGGACAAGGAATGAACGGGAACGGATTCAGCATACCGAAGCACAACGGAAAAAAGCAGGTGTGCCTCAGGTAAAAATGGAGCGTGAAAGCATTCAGCGCACCCAAGAACGCCGGGAAAGGGCTGGCGCGCCCGGAGCAAGGCCGGAGGGAAAAAGACTTCAGATACCTGAAGGCCGGGATACTTCTTTCCATGGTGTTGGCAACGGAAGCTTTGAACGCAGGGCAAGCCAGCGCGGGAGCCAAAGCCGCCAGGGGGGCACCATACAGCGCCAGGGGGGAGTCACGAGACCTCAGGGGGGCACCATACAGCGCCAGGGCGGCGGATTCCCGGGTAGCGGTCATGGCAGCGGGCGCCAGGGTGGCGGATTCCACAGGTAGGAGACCAAAAGAACGTTAGTGAATTCTTAGAAGGATTGCTATTTAAAAAAGGGAGGAATTATGAGCAGTATTGCATTATATAAGAACCATGAGGGTCGTTGGGTGACGGTGCTGGCTTGCCTTATTTCCGGCACCCTGTTCCTGCTCTGGGCCGCTTCCTCTTCGCATGCCCAAGGCATGCGGCATCCCAACTTTTTTTCGCCGGAAAAGGCGGTGGCGTCTCTGGTTGCTTCAGTGAGAGCGAATGACACGGAAGAGATGCTCGCCATTTTAGGTCCCGGGAGCAGGGAACTGATATTTTCCGGTGATGAGGTGGCAGACAATAACGATCGGGAAAAATTCATCAAGGCCTATGACCGGATGAATATGCTTCAGAAAGTGTCAGCAGACAAAATGACGCTCTGTATCGGCAGCGACAACTGGCCCTTGCCGATCCCCATCGTGAAGGCAGGCGAAATATGGGTATTCGACGCGGAACAAGGAAAACAGGAGATTCTGAACCGGAGAATAGGCAGAAATGAGCTGCATGTTATGGACGTGGTTTATGCCTATACCGACGCACAGCATGAATACGCGAGCAGGGATTGCGGAGGCGGCGGAGTGGTGGAATTCGCTCAGAAGCTCATCAGCACCCAAGGCAGACGCGACGGACTCTACTGGGAGGTGAAAAAAGGCGAAAAAGAGAGTCCTCTCGGGCCTCTGGTTGCGCGGGCGGCAAAAGAAGGATACCCTGATGCGGATCTTTCGCCGTTCCACGGGTATTATTTCAAAATCCTCAAGAGCCAGGGGAAACATGCCCAGGGAGGCTCGTACGATTATGTGGTTAAAGGCAAGATGCTTTTAGGTTTTGCGCTGGTCGCATATCCCGCAGAATACGGGAATTCCGGAGTCATGAGCTTTATTGTGAACCAGGAGGGAATCATTTATGAAAAAGATCTTGGCAAGGATACCACGCGTATCGCTGAGGAGATGAAGATTTTCGATCCCGACGAGGCCTGGATAATGGTAAAGGAGACATTAGCAGAGCAAGACAAATAACCGGCTTTTCCATATGAGCAGGCTAATTCAGCTCAAAAAAACGACATACATGATGCCTGTGTTTTGAACAAAATTAACCAGCCGGAAGGCAAGATGCCGTTTCTCTTTATGTTTTGGCCAGTATGGTTCGGACAGCACTTGATGAAAGATGACATTGGTGTCACCCATTTTGAAATCACAATTTTGACAACTTAGAATGCACTATATTGGCCATGTGAACAATATCCATAGCAGTTTCTATGCCTTCATCCGTGCTCATTTGATCAATTGTGGCTTGGACACATCCTTTATTTCCAGCAGGCTCGCACTTTGTTATTTTTTGAAACATATTGCTGAATTTAATGCGAATTTCCTTCGGCAATTCTTCTGTTTCGAGACGCATTAAATGGTTAGTAAAAGCATCTCCAACTCTTTCTTGAATATTTTTCGGGCTGGTAGCCATCCCGGTAACTGCAGCGGTGAATTTTTTGTTCACATATGCGTATTTCATATCATCCTCACTTTCTTCGTGATTTTATCCACGGTCAGGATGCAGACAGGCCTTTTTTCTACGATCTGAACTTTCGTTACTGTCATGGGGTGTTTCTCCTGCGGTTATGAATAATATTTGCGCTATTCTAAAATCTCAAGGACCGTGTGTTTTTTTTCCCTGGCAGAGGCCGCGCTTAATATTGTCCTTATGGCTCGAACATTCCGACCCTTTTTCCCGATAACCTTCCCGATATCCTCTTTGGCAACTCTAAGCTTTAATACCGTGATCTGATCTCCCTGAATTTCTGAAATCTCCACCTCTTCCGGTTTGTCAACCATTGTCTGCACAATGTTCTTTATCAGGTCTTTCATGGCTCCGTCTCTTTCGTTGGCGGTTAAGAATTGTAAAATTATGAATGAATTTTTTTTCAGAGACTTAAACGGCATTCCCATTTTTGAAGTTACCTTAAACAAATCGATATGGAAAGTGCCAGCTTACAGTATTATTTGTCTTTGCCATTTTAATTGCATTTTATATACATTACAAGCCTTATGAGGGTATTCTTGGAAGAAGGTCTAAAACAATCAAACCCCTCGATAGTGTTTGTCCGGATTTTAAATGTCAAACAGATATGATTAATTCCTTGTACCTGTTCGGAAAAAAAGTTATACGCTTCTTTAAACAAATTGTTTTGAACGAATTGTTTACATCAAACATTTTTAGGTTTCAATATATATCAAATATCATGGGCCTATTATCATCACGCATTTCCATTACACGCTATAAAGTCTCGGGCCAGCTGGACGGCTCTGTTCATGAAACCGTTTACCATGGCCTTAAACAACATGCGATTCCCAAAATTGAAGATGACGGTTCAGAAGCGCTGGTCGGATGGACATCTTTTGAAAATCCGTATGCGCCTGATTTCGAGGGGTATTCATTTGTTTTTGGCGCCCACATGGTTTTTGCTTTAAGGATTGACAAAAAATCCATTTCGCCGAAACTCATTCAGAAACATTATGCTCTGGAAGTTGCCAAACATCTTGCAGAGACCGGCCGTAATTTTTTATCCGGAAATGAAAAAAAAACCATCAAAGAACATGTCGTCAAAACCCTTGGCCGCCGTATCCCGGCCATCCCGAACGTATATGATTTGGCGTGGGATTATCAGAAATCCTCCCTGTGGTTTTTTTCCAGCCTAAAATCAGCCAGTGAAGTGCTGGAAACACTTTTTATCAAATCCTTTGGCCTTGCGTTGATCCGCTTGTTTCCCTATACAACAGCCGATCTGGTCGCCGGACTATCGGAAGCAGAACGCGATCTTTTGTTAAAACTGGCACCGAGCTCACCCGAGGAGTAACCCATGCTGGATATCGCCGTAGCATATAACCGGTACAAATTCTTAGGAAACGAATTTCTGACCTGGTTATGGTTCATGATTGAAACCGATCAGAAGCAATTGCGCCGATATGACCCTGATCTGGTATCCTTGAACATCGGCAGCCGGCTCGTGCTGGAAAACACGCATAACAACGCAAAAGAGACCGTTACCATTAAAGGCGAAGATGCCAACCTTGAAGAAGGTCTGCTGGCCCTGACAAAAGGGGCTGTTGTTACCGAAATACACTTGTCCTATAAAACCGGCGCCCAACACTGGCAATTTGGCCTCAAAGGAGAAAGTCTCAACATCTCCAACCTGAAACTGCCGGAGACCGGACCGGTGGAAACCCCGGAAGATCTTGAAGGCGTTGTTATCGAAAAAGCGTATCTGGTGGAAAAGGTTATTGAGTTTATAAACACTCTTTTTTCCCATTTCGTCAAGCTTCGGGTATCAAATAACTGGCGCAACCAAACGGTTTCCCAAATTCGGAAGTGGGCATCATCATAGAGGGCCCATATCCCCGATATGGATCACGAGCCAGGGACCTTACCAATATAATTTCCGGAATTTTTATAATCGGCAGTAAAGAGAAGCACGCCGTCGTGGAGCGCTCTCTACGTGTTGGAATTCAAATGCGGTTGCCGTTTCGGTTAAAAATATGGACCTTGACATTTTTTTCTCAGCAAGTTAAATAAAATCGGCTTTATTCAAGGCTGCAAATATGTATGAAGCCGTCTCTATGCAGGAGTGCCATTTTCATATCTGAATAAAGGATTGCTCTATGAACCACGAGTTAACGCCGGAGGACGAGGAGGCGCTGAAGCAGGTTGCCTCAAAACTCGGATCCTATGAAGAGCAAAGAGGGAATCTGATCCCAATC
>CAYPIW010000021.1:0-14006 GCA_964410925.1 uncultured Desulfobacteraceae bacterium | reverse complement strand
ATAAGTCCTTGTAATGACATCAGAATTAATTTTTCTTTCCTCACCATACAAGATTTTCCAGACTCATTGGATTTTTTATTCCTACCATTTTGAAAATTTCTTTTTGAGCCGGCGTTGTCTGTGTAACCTTTGGAAAAATTTGACGCCGATTTTCCTTTTCTGAATATTTAACTTCATACTTGATCAGTTTTGACTTTGATATCTCTTCTAACGGTTGCATGCAGGCTTTGCCGTTCATATAACCAATCTCAAATATCCTTTTCAGTAATAATGCCAGGATACAAAGAAATACATGCGCTCGTACTCGTACTTCTAACCAATGCCTGACTGGATGTATATCAACAAAATGCTTCAAGTCATCGAAAAGCATTTCAACTTCTTGTAGATTTTTATATGAGTCTACAACCTTACCTGGTTCCAAGTCTTGCCTGTTCGTAGCAAGGATAAATATTCCATCATATTTTTCTTCCTCAGCTAATGCTTTCTCATTTCGGGTGTAACCAACTGCTTTTTGCTGGTGGTCACGAAGAATTGTAAAAAACTTTTTGTATCGGCGTTTATAACCCTCAAAAATTTTATCAATTTTATTTTCAACTTTGATAGCTTCTGTTTCTTTTTTGACTCTTGAAAACAATTCGGACAATTCCTTTGATAGACTTGATATTTTTGCTTCTCTTTTCTGCCTGGCAAGTGCTTGCCTTTCCTGATTTAAACAGACTATCGATCTCAGAGTATTTTTATATTGCCCATGGTATTTTCGGATTAAGGCGGATATTCGCATACATATCTTGCTATCCGGGTTTAAGGCCAACACGGCTTTCTTTATGGTCGCATATTCAACTTTATCCAAATTATTAAGTGAACCAATTAATCCCTTCAACGATGAAAACGCCTGATCCTCGATAGAAACGCCTTTCTCATTTAAAATAGCTTTACTTTTCCACAGCAGAAAGTCTTTTACTAAAATTCGTCGCTCCTGGATCTTCAGGCCTTTATACTCTTGGTATAAGTTGTCGTCCAATTCATCATCGGCTAACAGCATCGCATGTATTTCACTTTGACGATGCTTCACTCCCATAATATAATTAAACCCTTCCCCTTCAATGGTTGAAAGATTTAATTTGGTAATCATACCTCGGTCACCAACAAAAGTAGTTTCCTCTATCTGATATTCTTTCTTAAGCTGCTTTACAACGTCAATCACCGTCTTCTCATCTTTTGTATTTCCCTCAAAAACATAATGCTTGATTGGATATCCCTCCCAAGAGGTTACGACTCCTATTACTATTTGTTCTTTATCTGAACGATGGTCCCGGCTATGACCCTTTTTACCAATTGAACAATTATCATTATAGAAAAAAGTTGATGTAATATCATAGAAGGTTAATTTTACATTAATACTGAAGAGGGTTCTCAATCTTTCATACAATGCCAATTCTAATTCGTCTTTTATTGCTAATAGATAATCCATGCTGCGGTAAAAGTACTCCACATCCAAAGGGAGATCATGATACCCCTTCATAGCCTTGTAGGATGTTCGTTCTATCCATCGTGTTGTTCCCAGTTTGCTGAGCGGATCAACACAACGATTTATGACCATCATTTCAACATACTTTTCTACATCTATTTTGATCCGACTTTTCTTACTTCGGGTTAGTTTCTTTATTGAATCAGACAAACGGATTTTATTCCAAAGTTTTTGCCAGAAAATAATACTGCCGTGTTCTAAGGATTCCAGGATTTCAACTTGTTCCGATAATGAGTATTTCTCGACTTGAAAAAGGCGAATTAATCCGTCAATAAGATTTTCGATTTCTTTTGGTTTTAACTTTTTGACATTGCCTAAGTTTGCAATATCCCGTGTGGTTGATCCTTTCCCCTTAACATGGACTGATTCACTAATAACGAGATATTCATAAGTTCCTGACTTTTTATTCGATCTGGAAATTCTTGGAAACATAGGGGCTCATTTAATTATAGTTTAAGGTGAAATCGCGTCTCCTATTTTTCTTTACCAGACAAATAAACTATTAATCGTTATATGTCAAGATATTTTTATCATATTTATTTATATGTTCCGCACCATATATTTTTGACTCTCAAAATCACCTGCCCAAATTTTTACTGTAACATCATGATGTTCCGAATCTCGCACATTCAAAAATTCACGATTTTTGCTTCGAACTGTGTAATTAGGGTTTAAATAAGAGAAAGAGATAAAAAAGAGTATATATTCAATGGGTTGGGTTAAATAATATTCAAAAGGGCTGATTTCTGACAGGTTAAATTGTGATTTGAAATTATTACAAACTTGAACATATGGTAATAATATTTACTATAATATCAGATTGTTAAAATCACATATGCAATATTGTGACAGTCAATTTTTGATAAACTCGTAAAAAGTCGTCACTCCGGTGAAAACCGGAGTCCAGATGCTCTGCCACTGATTGAAAAAACTGGATTCCAGCTTTCGCCGGAATGACGGAAAACGGTATTTTATGACTTTTTGCGAGTTCATCAAGTTTGAAAAGGAAGTATAGTGTCACCCATTAAACTTGCCGTTTTATGGGCGACATTTCTTTTTGTACTGTTAAGAGCAACCTATTTACTCTCAAACACGGTGCAAAATCAATTCATCCACAGAGGGCTACGCCTCGAGTTTGACATCTTTTGCACTTTCCCACATGCCATGGATGTTGCAGAATGCTAAGGCATAGATGGTTCCGGGTTTTGTAATTTTCATGCTTGCGGTAGCACTGTGATTTGTATATACGGAACCGGTGTTTGGTCCATCAATGGATTCACCGTGGGCACAAAACTCGAAGGTCCCAACGTGAAACGTGTACTTCTCACCCTCAGGCTGGAAGAAGACCTGTATCCAGCGAATGTGATGCTCGGTGGTATTGGGATGGGCAATTTCCTTGCCAAGAGAGACCTTGACGTCGAAAAATGTCCCGGAAGTCACATTGTCTGGACATTCAATCACAGGTACATGTTTTTCCTTTTTCCAGTCAGCTTCCTGGAAATTCTGACCTAACTTTTTCATTACATACCTCCATTTCACTCACCACAGGTTTTTAATTCACACGCCCGTGGGATTTTTTTCTGTAATTATTGCTTTATTTTTTTTGAGTTTCTTAATCACATCCTATACTGGATACAGTTTTTAGACCTCGAAATTCTCCCCATCAATCACACTTTACAGATTTTCCCAAGTAGAGATAAGTCCCAACCTGATTGAATTATTAAAACAAACCATATAGTCAAGTCAAGAATATTCAGCCTGTTAATAAAAACGCCCGGATTATAATTTGATGTTCAGTGGACCGACCGCTTCAAAGGTTTTGGGTTGCCATCGGGGCTTGTTGTCTTTTTCTATCAGACGGGCACGAACCCCTTCCACAAAATCGGGATGTTTCAGAATAAAACGTGCGGCCCTGAGATCCGCCTGGAACACCTCTTCTATGGACCTATGCTCATTGTGTCGTAACAGCATCAGTGTCAGAACCACCGATGTAGGAGACCGTTCCTCCAGGCGCTGGAATACCTGCTCGCAAAGACCGATCTGGATGCTGCATTCCTGCAGTGAAGCTAGGATTCGAGTAATCGCGCTCTGGCCTGCAAAATAAGTGGCCACCCAATCATCCATTTCGGTTCTTACGGGAATAACATTTTCAAAAAAAGGTCCGAGCAACCGGATCAGTTCCCGCACCGCCTGGTTTCTCTTCGCGGGAAGGTCATCCGAATAGGTTTCCAGTATTTCAATCAGTTCCGGCAGCCGTGAAGAATCTGCCAGGTGATGGGCCAACCCCACCCGCACGGCTTCGGCTCCGACCACTTCGTATCCGGTCAGACCCAGATACTCGGGATAACCGGACGGACATTTGGTGAACATCCATCCAGTGGCACCCACATCCGGAAAGAAACCGATTCGAGTTTCCGGCATGGTCATGCGGGTGCGCTCGGTAGCCACCACCAGATCGGCTGCGGCGGCCAGTCCCAGTCCGGCTCCCATGGCAATACCGTCGGCCAGAACGATTACGGGTTTTGGAAAATGATGAATGTCTAAGAGGAGATCATATTCTTCCTTCAAGATAAGATCGGCACGCAAAGAGGATTGCTTCTGAACCGATCGGGCCAGGGCTTTAATATCTCCACCGGAACAAAATCCTCTGTCGCCCGTGCCATAAAACAATACATATCGGTAGCGTTGCGAATTCTGCACTTCATCCAAAACGTTCCGGATAGCACGAATCATTTCGATGTTCAGGCTGTTAATCGTCCGGGGTCGATTCAACACGATGCTCATCATATTCGACTTTGGATGGGACAGAACTAAAGCGTCGGAATGTGTTGTCATCGCAAACTCACCCATTTGTTTGTTGTGGTTTCAAAATTACGCGATGAGCGTTCTCTGAGTCTTTTACCGATTGAAATTGTCAGAACCATAAATTGGATAGCGTTATTCCCGCGAAAGTGGATATCCATTACATTAACAGTATGATATGTATTGTGGATACCGTATCAAGTCAAGCACGATATAAGAACTTTAGACTTTCAAGTAAAACTGCCGTAACTTTATTAATATTCACCAATGTTCGAAAAATGCAAGCTGTGAATTTCTTTTTTTTGTGTCCGTTTCACCACTTGACAATCAAGGATTCTATTGTTTAAGATAATTAAAAAATTTAACCGTCTTATTATTTAGTGCCCGAACGAAAACCAGGATTTTTTGTTAAGATCAAGCCTCCGGCCCGTAGGGCCTACGCCCCGGAGGGGAAGACGAAAATTTTAACCACAGGAATACTGGTAGTATTTCGAGGATTACAATTTGAGTCTGACGCAGATATTGGCGGAAAAGACAGTTTTCGTTCAGGCACTATTTAAGCAGAAAGCATGACAGTACCTCATCATTTTCAATTGCATGGAGAACAACGCTTGCCGGAGGACATATGCATCCTGTTACGATTGTCGGAACATTATCTCCCTGGGAACCGGGCGTTTTTAGTCTGATCATCTACGGCATTTTAGTCTCGGGACTGGTCTCAGCGCTTCTTTTTATCTGTTCATGGCTTGGGGAAAAGAAAATTACCCTTGAAAAATTAAGACCTTACGAAAGTGGGATCATTCCTACCGGTTCCGCCCGCCTTCGGTATCCCATTCCCTTTTTTCTAATCGCCGTCTTTTTTCTCATCTTTGACGTGGAAAGCGCCTATATTTTTTCCTGGGCCATCTCTTGCGACGGACTCGGCTGGTCAGGATGGCTGCAAATATCGTTTTTCATCATTATGCTGCTGTTAGGCCTTGTATACATCTGGCAAAAAGGGGGACTTGATTGGGGACCGACGCGAACAAGAGATTAAACCGCCTCGATAAATACCTGGATCCGCTCATCAACTGGGCGCGGTCCATGAGCCTGTGGCCGATGTTTTTCGGGCTTTCATGCTGTTTTGTCGAAGAAGCCACGGCGTTTACCTCCCGTTACGATATCGCCCGTTTCGGCGCTGAAGTGTTGCGTCCGTCACCCAGACAGGCCGATCTTCTGATTATTTCCGGAACGGTGTTTAAAAAAATTGCTCCGGTGGTTCTGAGACTTTACGAGCAGATGGCCGAACCCAAATGGGTCATTTCCATGGGATCCTGTTCCAACACCGGCGGCATGTATGACGTTTACAGCGTAGTTCAGGGTGTCAATCAGATTTTACCGGTAGATGTTTACATTCCGGGCTGTCCGCCCCGGCCCGAAGCCGTTCTGCAAGGACTTGTTCTTTTGCAGAAGAAAATCCTTTCGGAACGGCCTTTCCGTTCTATTCTTAACCTTGGCGGCGGAACCCAGGGCTCCCGGACACCCATTCTCGTGAACGGAAAAACCAAATCCCGGGATCCAAGAGGTCCGGGAATGGAGGGTGCTGCGATTCGGGGCACGTCAACGGTACCGCCCGGCTTTTTTGAAAGCCGCTCCGATCTGATGTGGTCGCCGCCGTCGGCTCAAATTGAAATCAGCGAGACGGACAGAAGCCTGGCTGAAATTTTACAAACTCGATTTGGCGACACCATTCAACAACTTCCGAAAACCTCGGATATGCCGACCTTTCAAGTCAAGGAAGACGGACTTAAAAAAATACTTCGTTTTCTCAAGACCGAGGCGTCGCCTTTGTTCCGGCGCCTGGAAGATTTGACGGCCATCGACGAATCCGCGCGCAGGCCGGGCCAAAGCTATTCGGATTACACACTGGTTTACAGTCTCCTTTCATTCGAACCGCCTCGCCGGCTGCGTTTGAAAGTGCCGCTGTGGGGCGATGATCCAATAACTCAAAGCATTACCGATATCTGGCCGTCCGCCAATTGGTATGAACGGGAAGTTTTTGACATGTTCGGAATCCGCTTTAAAGGGCATGAAAATCTTCGCCGGATTCTCATGCCCCACGATTGGGAGGGACACCCGCTTCGAAAAAATTATCCCGGCAGGGCCACACAAATGCTTCCCTTTACTCGATATGACGCAATAAAACACCAGCCGCTGGATGGCGGTGTTTATGTGCGAAGATCGGACAGAGAGGAAGAACTGGTACTGAATATCGGTCCTCACCACGTGAGTACCCATGGCTTGATGCGCTTTATCGTCGCCCTTAAGGGCGAAGAAATCGTTGAAATGGACATGGATATCGGTTATCATCACCGGGGCGCCGAGAAAATTGGTGAACGACAAACCTGGCATCAATTCATCCCCTACACGGACCGTGTGGACTACCTTGCCGGCGCAGCCAACAACCTTCCATATGTCATGGCCGTGGAGACCCTGGCCGGAATCAAGGTACCGGACCGAGCCCAGTATATCCGTGTGCTGTTGAGTGAACTTTTCCGTTTGAGCAATCATCTCGTCTTTTTCGGGACATTTGCCCATGATGTGGGCGCCATGACGCCCACCTTCTATACCTTCCGGGAACGGGAAATGATTTTAGACATCGTTGAACTCATCACCGGCGGTCGTCTGCATCCTTCCTGGTTTCGTTTGGGCGGTGTCGCCGCCGATCTTCCCGAAGGATGGAAAGCGGCAGTGGATGCGTTTGTTGACATCTTTCCTTCCCGTCTAAAGGAGTACGAAGCACTGATTACCAAAAATGCGATTTTCAAGGCCAGAACCCGTGGCGTGGGCCGGCTTTCCCTGCAGGATGCTATGGAATGGGGAGTCAGCGGCCCCAATTTGCGCGCCTGCGGCCTGGCATGGGATCTGCGAAAAGCGTTTCCCTATTCCGGTTACGACTCATTCGAATTCGAAATTCCCACCGCTTCGGGAGGCGATTGTTACGCACGCTATCTGGTTCGGGTTGAGGAGATGCGCCAAAGCCTGAAAATCATTAAACAGGCTGCAGCACAAATGCCTCCGGGGCGCTATATTACCGATGATTACCGCTATGCGGTCCCCAAAAGAGAGGACATGCTCAAAGATATCGAAAGTCTGATTCATCACTTCGTCAACGTGACCCGGGGCCCTAAAATCCCGAAGGGGGAGGCGTATGCGTCCTGTGAAATTCCCCGGGGGGAACAGGGATACCACGTGGTCAGCGACGGGCTGGGATATGCGTATCGCATGCGCATACGGGCTCCCGGTTTTGCCAATGTGCAAGTGTTGCCTCTGATGGCAAGAGGTTGGTCCATATCCGATTTGATTGCCATCGTCGGTTCCGTTGATTTTATTTTACCGGATATTGATCGTTAATCCGAATGTCTCATCAAAAACAGGGAGTGGCCGAATGCTGCCCCAGGAATTAAAAGCATCGCTGGAAAAGAAGATATCTCTTGCCGGGCACCCTCGGGAACTGGTGGTGGATATAATGTTTGAACTTCAGGATCACTATGGCTACTTGAGTGACGAAGCTTTGGAAGAAGCGGCCGTTTTACTTGGCATGACGCCCCTTGAAATGGAAGAACTCGCCACTTTTTATACCTTTATTTTTCGGGAACCGGTTGGAAAATATGTGATTCATGTGTGTGACAGTATCATCTGCTGGATGGACGGATATGAATCCATTCGAGACTATCTTTGTCAAAAACTAAAGATAAAAATGGGCGAAACCACGTCCGACGGGTTGTTTACCCTCCTGCCCGTATGTTGCATCGGTTATTGTGACAGGTCGCCGGCCATACTTATCAACCGCAAAGTTTATGGTCCCCTGACACCGGAAAAACTCGATAACATCTTGGAAGAGTTAAAAACAAAGGCCGGGTAAATGTATCCTCAAGTCCTTTTCCAAAATCGCAAGCCGGACCGGATTGCCACGCTTCAAGAATACCGCTCCAGCGGAGGCTATGAGGGGTTGGCCCATGCTTTGAAAAACTTGTCGTACAAGGATGTCCAGACCCTAATGCTGGATGCTTTGCTCCTGGGCCGGGGCGGCGCCGCGTTTCCAGCAGGACGAAAAGTAATGACCGTGGCCGATGACGCACCTTTCCCGAGATATATCGTGTGCAATGCCGATGAAATGGAGCCCGGGACTTTCAAGGACCGCGTATTGATCCATGCGGATCCACACATGCTCATCGAAGGGATGACCATCGAAGGATATTCGGCACAGGCGGAAAAGGGGATAATCTTTATCCGGCCCGAGTATGAAAGCGCCGCCCGGATACTCCATCGGGAGATAGAGAACGCCAAAGCCGCGGGCTATTTGGGGAACAATATCCTGAACAGCGGCTATGCTTTTGATATCGTGGTGCATCGAAGCGGGGGACGCTACATCTGCGGGGAGGTAACGGCCCAGGTTAATGCCCTTGAAGGCAGACGTCCGAACCCCAAACAGCCTCCCCCGTATGCCACGGAGAAAGGCCTTTGGGGACAACCCACCGTTGCACACAACGTTGAAACCCTGGTATGTCTTCCGCATATCATTCGCAACGGCCCCGAGTGGTTCCGAAACCTAGCACTTACCCCAACCGGTTCCGGGACCAAAATTTTCTGCGTCAGCGGCAAGGTGAATCGACCGGGATGCTATGAACTTCCCATGGGTATCCGCCTGAGCGAAATCATAGAAACTTATGCCGGCGGCATGCGGGATGGGGCCCAATTCAAAGCCTGCTTACCCGGTGGGGCTTCCACAGCGTTTCTGACTCCTGAATTCTATGATATCGAAATGGATTTTGAAACCATGAAAAAAGCCGGACATCGGCTGGGTACCGGTGCGATCATGGTTTTCGATCATAAGACCTGTCTGGTTGAGGCCACTTTGAATTTAACCGAGTTTTTCGCCCGGGAATCCTGCGGCTGGTGTACGCCTTGCCGGGAAGGCTTCCCGTACATGCGCGATCTGCTCTGGCGGATAGAACACGGCCAGGGTCGTGAGGAGTTTTTTTCGACCCTTAAACAAATGTGCCGTCATCTATGGAATTCTTACTGCGCTTTTGCTCCCGGTGGGGTCGCTCCCATAGAGAGTCTTTTAACGAATTTTAAAGATGAAGTATACGCGCACATTCGAGAAAAAAAATGCCCGTTTAAAAGTCAATAGAGAGTAAAAAATAGGAAATATGAAAGAAACAGACGAAAATCATCCATCGTTAAGGATTTTTCATGCCTAAACTGATTATCGACGAACAGGAAATAGAAGTTCCCACGGGGACCAAGGTGATTGATGCCGCCGAAAAACTGGGCATCGTGATTCCGCGGTTTTGCTATCACCCGGCCCTGGGCTCTGTCGGGGCCTGTCGGGTATGTGCGGTAAAATTCCTGCAGGGTCCTTTCAAAGGCGTGCAGATGAGCTGTATGATCGAAGCCAGAGACGGCATGGTGGTATCAACCACCGATGAAGAGGTTGTGGATTTCCGTAAACATGTTATCGAATGGCTGATGATGAATCATCCCCATGATTGCCCGGTATGCGATGAGGGCGGACATTGTTTGCTCCAGGATTTAACAATTGCCGGCGGCCATGGAATCAGACGTTTTCAGGGAAGAAAACGAACCCATCACGATCAGTTTCTGGGGCCGTTGATCCAGCATGAAATGAACCGTTGTATCCATTGCTACCGGTGTTCGCGTTTCTACCAGGAATTTGCCGGTTATCGCGATCTGGGCGTTATGCAAATCGGCAGCCGGGTTTATTTCGGCAGATACAAAGCGGGCACTCTGGAAAGTCCGTTTGCCGGAAATCTTATCGATATTTGTCCCACCGGTGTTTATACGGACAAGCCGTCAAGGTTCATTGGACGGCGATGGGATTATGAGCGCACCCCCTCTGTCTGCATCAACTGCTCTCTGGGATGCCATACCGTGGTCAGCAGCCGCTATCGTCAAATCGTGAGGCAGGAAGCAAAATTCAGCGAGGCGGTTAACGGTTATTTTATCTGTGATCGCGGCCGGTATGGTTTTTATTATGCCGGACAGGATGAACGACCCCGGCACCCTCGGATCCATGGAAAAGAAGCTTCCTGGGAAAATTCTCTGCAAACCGCGTTTAACGGGCTGGACCGTATCAGCCGGGAATCCGGTCCTGCTGCCGTTGCCTGTATGGGCTCTGTGAGAAGCAGCCTGGAAACGCAGGCAGCTTTAAAACGCCTTTGCCGAACAAAGGGCTGGCAAGGACCCGTATACGGGATGGATCCTGACATTGAAATGAAAGTCAAAATTGCCGTATCCCAACTCGATCAGGATCTTGCCGTTTCCCTGCGCGACCTGGAAACCGCCGATTATATACTGGCCATTGGGGTAGATCCTGTCAACGAAGCCCCCATGCTGGCCATGGCCATGCGCCAGGCTCAGAGAAAGGGAGCCAACGTTGCGATTATAGATCCCCGGCCCGTTAGTCTGCCCCTGGACTTTCGCCACCTGACTGTCACCCCCGATGCCATGGACCTTTGGCTTTCGCTTCTGCTGAAAAACATGGCCGGACCTGATACTTTTCAAGCGCCCGGATTCAAAGCCTGTAAAAATTCGGATTCAACCGTGCCTGAAGATCTCACAACCCTTTGGAACATGGAACAGATGGAGACAGTGAAAAAAGACCTGGCTCAAAGTTTACGACCTATAATTGTCTGCGGTACGGAAATTGTGCCGAAAACCGTTCCCGGTCTGGCCGCCGGTTGTGCCCGGCACTTAAGGTCCATGAAAAAGGACTCCGGACTGTTCTACCTGTTCACCGGAGCCAACGCCTTTGGTGCCGCTCTACTATCGGATAACGAAACTTCTTTTGACAAAATCCTTACGGAAATCGAAACCAATACCGTCCGGGCATTGGTCCTGGCGGAAAGCGATCCCTATCTGAATTTTCCGGATCAGAGCAGATTGGAACAGGCCTTTGAACGGCTTGATGTGCTTGTTGTGCTGGATTGTCTGAATTCCCGGGGAGTCGGGGCTGCCGATGTTTTTTTGCCCACCACGACCCTTTATGAAGCCGGAGGGTTCTTTATCAATCAAGAGGGAAGAGCCCGGAAAGTGCCCCCTGCCTTTCAGGGCGGCCGTCCCATCGCTCAGGTCAGCGGAGGGGAGCATCCCCCCCGGTCTTTCAGGAACGATATTCCCGGCCAGAAAGCCAGGCCTGCCTGGCAGGCACTGCAAGAACTTGGCCATGGAACGTCCGAACCCCGTAAAAAAGAGATACACACCGACCTCATGCAATGGCTGGTTGAAGATCATCCGGTGTTTTCGGATCTTTTAACCAACGATGCCTTTCCGGACACCGGCGTCCGGCTCAATCCAGGACATGGCACCAGAGCCCGTATGGAGCGGGATCTAACCGGCACGCCTGAATCGAGTTTAAAACCTGACGACGTTCTGGAATTGATCACCGTGGACTGGACCTTCGGCACCGAAGAACTGTCCGTCCGTTCTCCGTATCTCCGGAAAATGGAAAAGGAACCCTGTGTGTTTCTGTCTGAAAAAGATGCAGCCCAACTGGGTATTATTAACGGCGACAGGCTGGCCATTCGATCGAACGCAGGGACCATTGATGTTCATGCGGCTGTGGTCGAAAACATGGCTTCCGGAGTTCTGGTGCTGCCCCGGCATCACAGACTCGATTGGCAGCATCTGGAAGGCTTTAAGATTATGCTTAACAAAGACCGGATTTTCAAAATGAATGGGGACACGTCATGTTGAACTGGATCGCCGGATTGATTCTTCTGATAGTTAAGCTGGCGGGGGTTCTGGGCCTTTTGCTTTTTTTCGCGGCTTATCTGGTGTGGGCGGAACGAAAGCTTTTGGCGCGGTTGCAGGTCCGTTACGGCCCCAATCGAGCCGGAAAGTTCGGCCTGCTTCAACCCATTGCCGATTCCATCAAAATGATCACAAAGGAAGATATTGTTCCGGAAGCTGCCGACCGGATTATTTTCCTCCTCGCACCGGCAGTGGTTGCCGTCACGGCACTTCTCATGTTTGCCGTGGTCCCCTTTGGATCCGGTATAACGGTTTGGGACCGGGAAATACCACTGGTGATATCGGATCTTAATGTGGGGCTCTTGTATGTTTTTGCCTTATCCTCTCTGGGTGTGTATGGTGTTGCCCTGGGCGGTTGGGCTTCCAATTCAAAATTTGCCTTGTTGGGCGGCATTCGGGGTGCTGCCCAGATGATCAGCTATGAACTCTCCCTGGGTCTCTCTCTGGTTCCCATCGTCATGGTCGCTCGTTCTTTCAGTCTGGTGGATATTGTTCAGGCACAGGCAAATTATCCCTTTATTCTTGTTCAGCCGATTTCCTTTATCATTTTTTTTATCAGTGCCATGGCTGAGAGCAAGAGGATTCCATTCGATCTTCCCGAAGCGGAAAATGAGCTGGGTGCCGGTTTTCACACGGAATACAGCGGGATGCGCTTCGGCCTTTTCTTCATCGGTGAATATGTCCATATACAGGTTTTAGGAGCGCTGGTGGCGGTCTTTTTTCTGGGCGGCTGGCGGGGTCCATGGCTGCCGTCGCCGGTTTGGCTTTTTTTGAAAATCATGCTAGTGGCTTTGGTCATCATCTGGATTCGCGGGACCCTGCCCCGTCTGCGATACGATCAACTCATGGCACTGGGCTGGAAAGTACTGGTTCCGGTGGCATTGATAAATATTTTGATTACGGGAGTATTTGTTTTGATCTAACATTGAAATCGTCAGCATTGCAGGAGTTAGAGATAAATGGCTCTGCCTGAAGAATCACTGGAAGAAGTTTGAAGTGAACTAAAGTTTGAAGTGAGCTAAAGTCAAGGAGTCGCTACGCTCCGGCTTTTATACAAATCGGAAGTATTCCTTAACTTTAGGCACTTTAGATCACTTTAGGCACTTTCAACTTGTACGCTTAAAGTAAAACAGCCCCTTTCAGGAGTTAAACCAAATGCTGATACTCTGGGGTAGAATTCTTTACTATAAACCAGCCGGCAAAATGAAACGAGGGAGCGAACCTCGTGAACACGAACCAAAATGAACCCTTATGACAAAAAACAACACTCAGAGTAATATTGAAAAGGATAGCCCCCGAAGGATTGGACCTGTGGCGGAGGCTCTGGAGGTTTTAAAGGCGTTTGCAGACGGATTTGCCACGACTTTCAAGCACCTTTTTCGAAAGCCCATTACCGAACAATACCCGGAATACAAGCGTCTTTTACCGGAGAGGACCCGGGCCAGAATCATCTTGACCCGGGATCCGGACGGCGGGGAGCGGTGTGTCGCCTGTTACCTGTGCTCGGCAGTGTGTCCGGTGAGTTGCATTTCCATGCAATCGGCAGAGCAAGAGGACGGCAGACGTTATGCCGAATGGTTTCGCATCAACTTTGGCCGGTGTATTTACTGTGGGTTATGTGAAGAGGCATGTCCGACGTCTGCCATCCAATTGACCCCTGATTTTGAGATCTGCAAGCGAGAAATTTTATCGCTGGTTTATGAAAAAGAAGATCTGCTTGTGGACCACGGGGGAAAAGACAGGGAATACAATTTCTATCGATATTCAGGAGTTGTTACGAATGTGGGAGATAAGGGGAGCCATATTCACGAAGAACAACCGGTGAACATAAAGAGTAATCTTCCTTGATTCAAGGGTC
>CAYPIW010000020.1:0-16276 GCA_964410925.1 uncultured Desulfobacteraceae bacterium | reverse complement strand
GTCTGCGGGAAAAGAGTAACTGCGAACCTCCACCTCTTTCCTGTCATCTGTGAGTTTTACAGCCATGTTGAATGCGCTCATCGCGCCCATTGCTTCGATTATTTTATCGACCGAGGATTTCCGTTGGACCCGGTTCTCATCTTCCGAGATTCCGGCGATCACGGCCTTATCGATGCAGGAGAGTTCATCTGATGTGAAGTCGAGGCTGGTGACTTTACTTAGGATGTAAAGTCCGAAGCGGCACACTGCTGCGTTATTTCGTGCTCTGTTTTCGAGTTCTGTGCTGACCGCTTTTTCTGCACAAATGAGTTGTTTTTCGACTTCGCTGTCATTTATTTGCAGGGCGAAATCCAGCAGGCTGCGTCCCAGGTTTTCCAGTGGCAATTGTTTTGCCACATCGAATTTGTGTTTTTGGGGGTGGCTTTCCTGTCCTGACATCTGGACTACCACGAGGCGGTCGAGGGCTGCCGGTTCGGAGAAGCCTTTTTCTCCGATGATTGCGACGGGGGCTTCATATTTATAATGTACCAGATTTTGATCGGGTTTGCCTCTATGTCCGGAAAAACCGTCGTATGTGTCACGGATGAGCCCGCTGATATTTTTTTTCGTTTTTTCATCGGTTCCTTTATGTTCTTCGAGGATCAGGGGGATCGCATTGGTGAGGCTGACGAATCGCATCAGGGTGAATTCGCTTTGTGCATTGATGGCTTTCGGGTTATATTTCAGGGCCCAGATTTTAGTTATGATTTCCCTGAATGTTGTGGTTTTGCCGGCGCCGGCTTCTCCGAACACGTTCAGGACTGGGAAGCCGCCGAAAAATTTCAGGATCCGGGGTTTAAAGAAGCATGCGACGGTCCAGCCCAGGATTGGGAGGCAGGCTTGCGGGGTGTTGAAGTATTTAAGGGCGTCGAAATCACAGTGCTTATTAAGATTAAGGGGCGGGGTATTCTTCAAGTTGCATTCTGTTTTTTCGGTGTTTATGAAGATGCAACTGTCATATTTAACGGCGCCTTTTTCGGTAACGAAATCGAGGCCGCTTTTGGTATTGTGAAAGCCCGCGACGGTGACGCCTTTTTTGTGGGGCATGTCGTAACTACTGATGTGAGATCGAAGCAACTGAACGTCAACGCCACTACCAAGAAAGGTAAACTCTTTACTGGGGAGTGCTTTCAGGAATTTTTGATTTGACAGCCAGCAATCGGGGGGGAAGGTGACTTCGCGTCGTTGTTTTTCTGCGATTAGTGTTGCCTTGATGAATTCGCCCTGGTCCGGCACCTGGACGGCTTCGATGGGTTGTATGAGAAATGAGGTTAATTGTTTATATTCGGAGTCTTTATTAACAAAAGTTTTCATTCTGCCCAGGGTTCCGTTTTTTTCAGTAAGGGAACTTTTCCGAACCTGTTTCGGGAGTTCATCCAACAAACTATCCAGGATAGTATCGATTTTGTCGTCTAAAATTTCGATTGCCGGTTCCATTTTTGTGTTAATCTCCCGCATACTAGTGATGATCTCGCTCAGCATTTCCAGAAACTCAATCTGCGAGTCTGAAATTTTGATTGACAGGCCCTTGTTAACTCTCAGATAAAATTTATTGATTTTATTGAGGTCGTCACAGTTTTTGATTTTTTCAAAGATTTCGTTGTCAACCCGGTCACACTCAGTTATTAAGTCTTGAAAGTACTCACCGGTATAGCCTGTTTTAAGAAGGTCTGCGTAGCGCCAGCGCAACTGGCACCGGTAATTATAGTCATTATTGATTTTCCGAAGATCCCGCTTTAAATCATTTTCAATGGCCTGCTGTTTAATAAATTCATGGCGCTTACAACACCATTTATTATAGAGCCGTTCGAAATCGCCCGGATTCCATTGTGTTGATATGTCTTTTTGATATTCCGACCAGGCAGCTGCCTGGTCTTTAGTTAAACTGTTCATTTTTCCACCTCCGGCTTTCAAAGATCTTCCAAATATTTATTAATGTCTCTTTCAAGAAAACCTATACTGCCGCGGATTCTTTTGACCGGGATCGGGAAAGATTTCTTGCTTAATAAATTATAAATTGTTTTGGGTTTGAGTCCGAGACGTTCAGCGGTTTCTTTGACGGTCAAGCGTCGGTGGTTAATTTGTGGTGGTTGCGGGTTTGGCATGGAAACTCCTTTCCACATCGAGTCCCGCCACTCGGTGTGTATAAATAATTAAGTTTTGGTCAGAGAGGGGATAATATGGCAGGTCCCGCCGCCTGCTATATTTATCCCCTCCTGACCGGCCTGTTATGTGCTGCTCTTTTTAATAGCAGCATTGACGCCCCGAATCAGGGCTTTTAGATTAATAAACATCACTATTTTATAGTCAGATAATATGCTGAGTTTGAAATTCGCCATATTCTTTTTGCTGAGATCCACATAAAAAAAGCCTTCATCATCGGTTGTTACCAACAGGTAGTCGTGGCCTTCTTCCCAGCTTACGAACTGCATAATCGCGCTTGCGTTCTTATTATCGAGTCCCTGGCGCTTTAATTCCTGAAATAGTTTAATCGAGTATAAGTTTTGCCGCGAGAAGACCGTTCTAACCTGTTTACCCCACGCGACTTGTGAACCTTTAGGTAAAAATCCCCACTTCATCAGGTTTCGAAAGTCTACTCGATTGATTTTAAGAATTGAGGCTGCCGTGAATGTTCCGTAAGCCTCATCTAACGGTTTCGCATAATGTATTCTAATTTGATCACCCCCTTAAGTGATTTTATCTCATAATCCAATCAACCATAATAAATTTGACTTGTCAACACTTTTTTACAATTATTTCAAATAGTTAACATGAATAATAATCAATTTTTTATTACAACCCTAACTTATTAATTTTATTAAGTAGTTTGATTACTTTGTCAAACAATTTAATCAAATAAATCAATATGTTACACGATTTTTTGCTTGACATGAACAAATAAATTTGATTTACAGGAAATAATTCCGAACCCTTGAACGGTGAATCCAGTCCGTTATCTGGTTTTTTTATTTCAGCATTTCACAGCGCGCCGGTGGCGGTCACAGATCGCAAGGCTTCAGGGCCTCGGAACACCGGCGCGTTTTTATTTTAGGGGAGGTTAAAAAAATGGAAAATGAGATTGCGAAAATGACAAGCGAAAAATGCGTTCAGAAATATGATGAATTAAATCATTACATTCTGCCAATGCTTGAAACTGTCTACATGGCTATGCAATATAGGGCTACTTACATGACCCTGGACGGTATGAATATTGAGTATGGCATAGACGAGGAAAGTCCTATTGCTTGTCTTAAAATGACTTTAGAGCGACTAGAAAGTTTACAGCATGATCTTTATGAAATTGATAATTTAAGGAGCGGTCCTCTTCCAATAACTTTCGAGCAGTTAAAAATTTTAAGGTATGAGCTTACGTTCATTTATCAAATATTAGAGGTTGTTGCTTCTGACGTTAGCAATGCGGTCATCCGTGAAAGGCATTTTGCTTGCATTAAATATGCTATATTTCGATTAAAAACTTTGTTGTGTTCGGCAACCTTTTTAGAAATGTACCCGGATTATTGTGCATCTTTTTAAATTGACGTAAAAAATATCCGGCGCGTTTTTATTTGATGAAGGGGGTAAAATGAAAGTTTGCAGGCCGCTAATATCATCGAAAAAAGGCAATGTGGTTTATTTAATGACTCAAGCTGAAAAACGTTCGATCTGTGAACAGTTGATCGATAAAGCCCGGGAAATTGGCGATGCTGACCTTATTGTGGAAATCTTAAAAACTTGCATTAAATATGGATATAACGATTTGGTTGTCGGTTTGCAAAGAAAGTGATTTTTTTTTAAAAAAATCCTTGACATTCCCTTTAATAAATATTAGATTAGTAATAAACAAAATAAACCAAATATTAAAGGGGGTGACTCAAATGGTTTTAAACATCAAAGATTTTCCGGATGAGCTTCACAGAGAGGCTAAAATCAAAGCCGCCGTTCTCGGGATCCCGCTGCGGGAGCTGGTAATTGAATCAATCAAGGATTTTTTGAAAAAGCATAAAAAGGAGGTGTAACCATGGCTATCCTGCAAGAGTGTCCAAACTGTAGAAACAAACTTTCCACACAAAAACGAAAATGCCGGTGTGGCCAGGATCTCGTAAAAGCCAAAAAAAACAAACAGGTCCGTTACTGGCTGATGTACCGGCTCCCGGGGGGAAAACAAGTTAAAAAATTTGTCGGGTCTTTCGAGGATTTGAACGGTAATTCTCTGGAAGACGCCAAAATCGCTGAAAGCAAAGTCAAGACCTTGAAACGCGAAAACAGGTTGTTGGATGTTAGAGCAAGTTCGAAAATGACTTTCAGCGAATTGACAGACTGGTATTTAAACCTCGAAGCTACCAAGGCGCTGGCTTCGTACAACACAATTCAAATTAGCCTGAAAAAGTTCAATGATGTTTTTGGTGATATGATAATCGACGATATCAAACCTATGGATCTGGAAAACTATCAACAGAAGCGCCTTAAGGAAGGTATGGCACCCGGCACAATCGACCATGAGATTGAAAAACCCCGGACCATGATAAATAAAGCCGCCGGTAATGATATGGTCTCAAGCGAAACCGTGAAGGCGTTTAAGCGGGTCAAAAAATTGACCAAGCGGGGTTCAGATATCAGAGACAGGATTTTATCGCCGGATGAATTTGAAAAGTTAATGGAGTGTGCAGAAGCGCATCTCAAACCTGTCCTGGCTTGCGGGTATTATACGGGTATGCGAAGCGGTGAAATTTTCAAGCTCACATGGGACCGGGTCGATCTGGGCGCCAGGATGATAAAACTACGTGCAAAAGATACCAAGGACCGCGAGGCCCGGAATGTGCCCATCTGTGATGAATTATACCAGGTTCTCAGAGACTTACCTTCCCGCATTCAGAAAACAGATAGTGACAGGCGTGTTTTTCGATACAAAGGTGTCGGGATGAAAAAAGCCGATAGAAGCCTGAAAACGGCCTGCAAGGCTGCCGGTATCAAGTACGGTCGCTTTGTGAAGGGCGGTTTTGTATTCCATGACTTACGTCACACATTCAACACGAACATGAGGAAAGCCGGGATTGCCGAGTCTGTGATTATGAAAATTACCGGGCATTCCACACGGGAAATGTTTGATCGATACAATAACATAGATCAGGCGGATATAAAAAACGCGATTAAAAAATTTGAAAATTATTTTTCGCCCAAATGTTACCCAAACGTTACCCTAAATGCTTCCGAGAAAGAAAAGGTAAAAAAATGATGCCTGTCAATGCCTGTGGTTAAGGCATTTATTAAGGATATATATCGCAACTACCAATAAAAAAAGGGTTTCAGAGAAGCAATCTCTGTAAACCCTTTTCTTTTGCGGGTTTAAATGGTAGGCGGTACTGGGTTTGAACCAGTGACTTCTACCGTGTGAAGGTAGCACTCTCCCGCTGAGTTAACCGCCCATAATTATTGGTTATCAACTTTCTCCTTTAATTCTTTGCCGACTTTGAAGAAAGGTAATTTTTTGGAAGATACGTTGATTTGTTCGCCGGTTTTGGGATTTCGGCCGACGTACGGCTTATAATTTTTAACCGTAAAACTGCCAAATCCCCTGATTTCAACCCGCTCACCTTTTACGAGGGTTTCCGTTATTTCATCAAAAAAAGTATCCACTACTTCTTCGGCGTCTTTTTTACTAAGATCTGCTTTATCTTTTAATTTATTCACCAAGTCTGATCTGTTCATATGGTCTCCCTGAGAACTTTGAAGTTTGCAACATTTTGTTTTAAATTAAATATTTTGAATAACGTGAATAATTCAAAGATCTCAAATTTTCGCTTTTCTTGGCTTTAACTCCCGGCAAAGACAGAAAAAGTTTTTCAAGGGTCTTTCGTTTTTAATGAAAAGCGAAAATGTGTTATAATGAATTACATTTCACCTGATGAAGCATATTTATTATTTATATAGAGTGTTAATTGCCTCCAAGTCAAGCACTTTTTTATATTTTTAAAACAGTTGGTTATCCCATATGCTCTGAAGATGCTTCTCCGAGATTTTTAATTTCTTCAGGTGTAGGGAGGTCTTTCAGATCCTTGAGATCGAATACTTCAAGAAATTGCTTTGTTGTCGCATAAATAAGGGGCCGGCCGGGGATTTCCTTTTTTCCCAGAATCCGAATCAGTCTCCGCTCAAGCAGCATGCGAAGGATTCCGCCGCAGTTAACCCCACGGATATGTTCTATATCAGTGCGAATGATCGGTTGTTTGTATGCAATGATTGCCAGGGTTTCCAAAGCAGCCCTGGAGAGACGCAGCGCTTTGGGCTGTATCAAGCGTTTGATCCATTCTCTGTATTCGGGTCGGGTGCGGATCTGGTAGCCGCCGGCGACCTCCCGTAAATAGAAACCGCCTTTGCGGGCTTCATATTCTTTTGTAAGATCGGAAAGTACGTTCCGGATCTCTTTTTTTTCGGCCCGGATAAGTATATTATGAATGTGATCAATCGTAAGCGGGTTCCCGGACACAAACAAAAGACTTTCAATGATGTTTTTTATTTCTTCCATTATAAATAAAAGAGCCTGATAATGCCTGTCCGGGTATTCTGTGCAACCCGGATTAGTGAAAGCTTGACCATTTCAAGAATGGCAAGAAATGTCACAATCACCTCACTTTTATCAGCATACCCGGAAAACAGCTCATCAAAGGTTACCGATCCTTTGGTTTCAAAGATTTCCACTATCTGAACGATTCTATCTCTGACACTAATGGTGTTGGCATTAATCTCCATCCGGCCAGTGGGGCTTAAGTTCTCGAGTATTTTTTGGAACGCATCGATGAGCTCGAATAGCCCGACATCTATGACCGCTTCCTCCCGGTTGCGCAAATAATCTTCCCGGCCCGGGTTTCTTAAAAAAGTATCTTCCCCCAGAAGGTCCCTTTGAGCCAGCTTTTCTGCTGCTGACTTTATCCGGAGGTATTCCTCAAGGGGCCTGATCAGTTCAAGACGTGGGTCCTCGTCCTCATCCTCGTCTTCATGGTCCGGAAGGAGCATTTTTGACTTTATCTGGGTCAGGGTGGATGCCAGCACCAGAAATTCCCCGGCAATGTCTATATTCATGGCTTTCATCCACTCTAAATATTTCAGATACTGGTCCGTTATCATAGCAATGGGAATATCATAGATATCAACCTCGTGTTTTTTAATAAGGTGAACCAAAAGGTCCATGGGACCTTCAAAGATATTTTCAAGCTGTACATGATAACATTCATCAGGTGTCATGATGGATAACGGAAATGATAATTGCACTACAGGTTTACTGCCGCTCTAACCTCTGCCATGGTCCGGCGCGCAACACGCCGTGCTTTATCGCATCCGTCCTTTATGATGTCGTGGACAAGTTGTGGGCGGGCTTCGTAATATTCCCTCTTTTCACGCATGGGCTCCAACGCTTTTATGAGGTTTTGAGCCATTATTTTTTTGCATTCAACGCATCCGATTTTGGCGGTGCGGCATTCCTGGTTTATTCTGGCCACAGTTGTAATATCGCTGTAAAACTTGTGAAATTCGTAGACATTGCATACATCAGGATTGCCGGGATCGCTTTTCCTGGCACGCTGGGGATCCGTCAGCATTTTGGATACGCTGGCAGCTATTTCATCAGGGCTGTCTGAGAAATAGATGGCGTTATTATAACTTTTACTCATTTTACGGCGGTCAATGCCGAGTATTTTGGGTGTTTCGGTCAAAATCGAATCGGGTTCCGGAAATACGTTACCGTATAAATAGTTGAATCTTCTAGCGATTTCCCTTGTTATTTCAACATGGGGAACCTGATCCACGCCCACAGGGACCCCGTGGGCCTTATATATAATAATGTCAGCCGCCTGTAACACGGGATATCCGAGAAAACCAAAGGTGGAAAGGTCTTTGTTGCTGAGTTGAACCATCTGATCTTTGTAGGTGGGGTTTCTTTCCAGCCACGGCACCGGTGTTATCATGGAAAGGATAAGGAAGAGTTCCGCATGCTCTTTGATATGTGATTGGATAAAAAGCGTGCTTTTCTCAGGCGAAAGCCCTGCGCTTAACCAATCTATCAGCATATTGCGGATATATCCTGAAATGGAACCGGTATCTTCATAATCGCTGGTTAAGGCGTGCCAGTCGGCAATAAAGAAAAAACAGTCATACTGTTCCTGCATTTTTACCCAGTTTGCAAGGGCACCATGCAGATTTCCAAGGTGCAGGGGCCCCGTAGGACGCATTCCGCTGAGTATCCTCTTTTTTTCGGGCATATAGAATCTCCTGTGCAATTTTGAATCAGTGGCAATATCCGCTTACCTTCCGATCAGAATATTAACCATGGGGGTCAAAAAAAATGATATAAATTTACCGACAAGATTTGTTAGAAGCAAGAAAATAATTATTATCATGCCGAATCGTTCCATACGGGCATAATGCAGCCTTACCCCAGCAGGCAGAACCGTGGCAAGTATTTTGCTTCCGTCCAAAGGTGGGATCGGAATCAGGTTGAATATTGCAAGAACCAGATTAATCACCACGCTCCAAAAGAGCATATGGTATAAATCCATGATAACGGGTTTGAGTATGGATCCATTCCATAACCATTGAAAACGGACAATGGCTTGAAACAGCATTCCAGAGACAATGGCCAGAGCAAAATTAGCGATAACCCCTGCCGACGCCACATAAATCGTACTTTTGCGGTAGTCACGAAAATTGGAAGAATTAACCGGCACAGGCTTGGCATAACCAAAAATGACCGGAGAACCGGTTAAGCTCAATATCAGCGGAAGAAGCAATGACCCTACAAAATCCAGATGTTTTATTGGGTTTAACGTCAGTCTTCCGGCTAAAAGAGCGGTATTATCTCCCATACGGAGCGCCATATAGCCATGTCCCACCTCATGAACGGTTACGGCGAAAAGGAGCGGAACGATCATTACAATTATTTGATTCAGATCTAAATTAGCGAACATAGGCTTTCACGAAATCGAGTTCATCCTTACGTGTCTTAAGCTGGCCGTTTAATTTGGCATCCAGGACCGCCTGGAGGATTTCCCGGTAAATCGGACCGGGTTCAAGTCCCATTTTTTTTAGATCCTTGCCTGTTACCGATGTATTAATATATCTCAGCCGGGTAACGTAATTGGAGATGGATCTCTTTACCGTTTCGTGCCTGGTGGCCGCCATCATATACAGGATCAGTTCAATTCTGAAAACGGCAAGATGGGTATAGATGGTGCTGTTTTTTGTCGGCAGATTTCTTTCCATCCAGAACATGGACCCGTCGGCCTCGAAACGTTCCTTGCAGAAAATTGTTTTGTATCTCGGCGCAAGCTCAATTCGTATGCAGATTTCATCGACGGTTTCCTTATCGCAGAGTCTGGTAAGCGCAAGAAAATAAACTGCCCATTTTATATACGGCTCTTCCAGAAAAAGCAAATCATGCCAGGATAGCACCTTTTTAACTGAATTGAACAATAAAATCATCTGGGTGTTTAATTCTATGGAAGGGTGGACAACACTCAGGAGATGATATTCATCCAGCCTTTTGATGGCGTCCAGGGGATCTTTTTCTTCGAGAATCTGTCGCAGTTCGGTAAATACCCTCCGGCCGCTGAGCCGCTTAAAAAAATTCATTTTTACGGCATTTTCAATAAGTCCTGAAGTCAGCTTCCCGATGGAAAAACCGAAACGCTGTTCGAATCTTATCGCGCGGAATACCCGAGTCGGATCCTCAACAAAACTCAAATTGTGCAACACTCTGATAGATTTTTCCTTAATGTCCTTCTGGGCGGAAAAAAAATCGATCAGCAGGCCGAATTTATTGGGTTTTAGCTGGATCGCCAGGGTGTTTACAGTGAAGTCCCGTCTAAAAAGGTCGAGTTTTATGGAGCTCATTTCCACAGTGGGCAGGGCCGCAGGAAATTTGTAGTATTCCATTCTGGCCGAAGCCACATCAATTTTAAAACCGTCCGGGAAGATGATTACCGCGGTGCCGAACTTTTGATAGGAGTGAATACGAGCATTTACGAATTTTGCATATTCTTTCGCAAATGCGATACCGTCCCCTTCAATAACAATATCTAAATCTTCGTTGGTTCGGTACAGAAACAGATCCCGAACAAATCCACCCACAACATAAGCATTGCATCCCAATTTGCAGGCTTTTTCGCCGATGACTTGAAGCATGTCAAGAATATGAGGTGAAAGGCGCTCTTTCATGAACTTAAGAACGTTCCTGGTTCTGACGTTCACCGGTTCCTCGACCAGATCCGGTGAACCTGAGGAATTCGGGTGGGATTGCCCCACCAGAATATTAAGCAAATCGGTGCGTGTAATAACACCGGTGATGACACCGTTATCGATGACAGGCAGGATTCGCTGCTTATTCTCAATAATTTTTTCCTGAATTTCCAAAAGCTCGGCATCGGGCGCTACTGAAACAAGTTCGGTTGTCATATACTCTTTGACTTTGATGTGATCCAGTCCATGGTGTAAGGCCTTTTCAATAATCTGGCGGGTTATAAACCCGAGCAGGGTTTCTTCGCCGTTGTGTTTTTGGGTAACCAGGAGCGCGTTAATGTTGTACCGTGTGAGAAGATTGCCGGCTTCTTTGCAGGAGACATCTTCACCGATCCTAATGACCGGAAATGACATTAGGTCTGTTGCCCGGTTCCTGGCCTTGATTTTGCTGTAAAGGATTTCCGTGAGCTTTTGCTCAATCTGGGCAAGTGTTTTACCCTTGATGCTTGCAGAGGCCGCAAAGGTATGCCCTCCTCCGCCGAAGGGGGTGACAATCGCCCCTACATCGACCTCGGGTATTTTGCTTCGGGCCACAATGTACATTTTGTCTCCCATCCGCGCAATGGCAAAAATAGCATTGAGGTTTTCCATTTTAGCCATTTTCTGAACCAGGAAAGCGAAATCCGATATATAATTTTCGGTAGATACGGTTGTAATTACAATTTCAATGCCGTTGATATTGTGGTGGGTTGCCGCATGGATCATGTCGTTTAAAAGCCCTACCTGTTCGGGGCTTATCTCTCTTGAGATCAGATTCGAGACGATATTTAAATTTGCTCCTTTTGAAAGAAGATAGGCGGCGGCCGTAAAATCTTTTTCGGTGGTGGACGGAAAAGTAAAGGAACCGGTATCTTCATATATTCCGAGACACATAATGGTGGCTTCATCCGGAGAAATGTCGATGCCTTTATCCTTTATGATTTCCGTGAGGATGCTGACAGTGGCGCCGGTTAAGCAGTTAATCTCGTAATTACCCTTGATGTCGTTACTCATGGGAGGGTGATGATCGTAAATATGTATATCGAGATCCGGCCGGTCGAGTATCTCTGCAAACTTTCCAATACGGCCTGGCTGTTTGGTATCCACCAGAACCAGTCTTGCAAGTTTTGAAAGGTCCACATCTTTAATGGATACCATGTTCAAAAGATAGACCATGGATTTTATAAAGAAGTTTCTTAAATTTTTTTCCTGGGAACCGGGGAAAACCACGAGAGCATCGGGATAGAGTTTCTGGGCCGCAAGCATGGATGCCAAAGCGTCAAAGTCGGCATTGATGTGGGTAGTAATGACGGTGAGCTCTTTTTTATTATGTCCGGGTTTTTTTGTCATTTTTCCACTTTATCAGGGTTGAGTGTTAAAATAAAGAGTTGCACATATAGGCAAGTTTATCAAGCTGTATCCTAACGATTTTATATAAATTTAGCGAAGATGTTGTTGTTTGGTTTACTTTATGATATTGCCTATTACCAGGATATACGGACTGAATGAGAAATAATATTCCGGTTCCAGGGTCTAAATTTGGAATTTATTTGGAATCTGATGCTTGTGATTTGTTATTTCCGGTTTATTCGGGTATTATCCCCATTAAAAGGGAGGAATAATCATGACAGTCTACATATGGAGCGGAAAGAACAGACAGAATAAAAAACAGAAAGGGGAGATGGAAGCCCCTTCCGAAGAAGCTGTGCGCTCCGATCTAATCAGGCGCAAGATAACTCCTTCCAAGATTAAGAAGAAACCCAAGGATATTTTTGAAAATGTTTCTTTCATGCAGCCCAAGGTAAAAGAGAAGGATATAATAATTTTTTGTCGACAATTTTCCACCATGATCGATGCGGGGCTCCCGATAATTCAGTGCCTCGATATTCTAAATGCTCAGCATGAAAATAAAACATTTAAAAATATTTTGAAGGACATTAAACAGAATGTAGAGAGCGGACAAACTTTTGCGGAAGCATTAAAAAGATTCCCAAAACAGTTTGACGATCTTTTTGTAAACATGATTTCGGCCGGCGAAGCCGGCGGTATCCTTGATACGATTTTAAAACGTCTTTCTGCTTATATGGAAAAGGCTGCAAGGCTCAAAGCCCAGATAAAAGGGGCTATGACTTACCCGGCTGTAACTATGGTGATCGCTATAATTGTTGTTGGAATCATCATGGTTTTTGTTATTCCTGTGTTTGAGGAAATGTTTGAGGGGATGGGCGGCGCCCTTCCGGTTCCCACGCAAATTGTTGTAAACATCAGCAGGATTGTCAAAACAAATATTTTTTATATCATTGTCGCCATAGTTTTGACAATATTTGCATTCAAAAGATTTTATAAAACTGAAAAAGGACGAGCCTTAATGGATGACCTTTTTCTTAGACTGCCGGTACTCGGGCTTTTGGTTCGAAAAGCCGCCGTGGCCAAGTTCACACGCACCATGGGAACAATGCTTACCAGCGGTGTGGCGATTTTGGATGCGCTTGATATTGTTGCCAAAACATCAGGTAACAAAACAATTGAAAAGGCGGTATACGAAACCCGATCCGCTATTGCCGAAGGTCGTACCATGTCCGATCCTCTTGCCGAGAGCGGCGTTTTCCCGTCCATGGTATGCCAGATGATTGCTGTGGGTGAATCCACCGGCGCACTGGATAGCATGTTATCTAAGATCGCTGATTTTTATGACGAAGAGGTTGACCAGGCGGTGGAAAACATGACTTCGTTGATCGAGCCGATTATGCTGGTATTCTTAGGTGGTGTTATCGGCGGTCTGGTTGTATCCATGTATCTGCCCATATTCAAGATGGCATCCGCTCTCGGTTAACCATGAGATTATGCGCCTGGCCCTAATTGGGACGTTTGAACCGTTGTTTTACTTTTTTCGAACATAGGGGGATAGAATTTCCGAGACGCATATGATGCCCGGTTCCTCAAACAAGCCCGAAAGTGATTTGTATCATCAGCTCGAATGGGCTATGTTTTTACGGGTGATTTTTACTTCACTATTGCTGGGTTCGGCGACGATTCTGCAATTTAGTAAAAAACCTTTCCCGATAGCGGGACCCTTCATAATTTTTTACGGGCTTATCATTACAATTTTCCTGCTTTCTTTTTGCTACGCTTTAATTTTTAAACATATAAAACGAAAACTTGTCTTTGCTTATATCCAAATCGGGATCGACACCCTTGCGGTAACAATAATAATTTTTCTTACCGGCAGTTTTGAAAGCATTTTTCCATTTCTTTATCTGGTAGTTATTATCTATTCGAGTATGCTCCTCTGCAGGAGAGGAAGTATGGTCATGGCTGTGCTTTGCAGCATTCAGTACGGTATTCTGATTGACCTTGAATTCTTTGGTGTTATTAAACCCTTTGGCATGGATGGGGTTAATAGCATCCTGAATTATGCCTGGAACCAGGTCTTTTTCAAGATAGTGTTTACCATGGCGGCGTGTTTTGCTGTTGCTTTTCTGAGCGGTTTTCTATCGGAACAGTTGAGAAGAACAAGAAACGAGCTTTCGGCTCTTGAGGATCGAATGAAGCGCGTGGAAAAAATGGCCTGTATGGGTGAGATGGCGGCCGGTATCACTCATGAAATTAAAAATCCTCTGGCCTCTCTGTCAGGCTCCATACAAATTTTAAGAAAAGAAGTTCCATATAACCCTGAACATGACAAGCTGATGCAGATTGTTTTGCGTGAGACAGACAGGTTGAGCGCCCTTGTGAACGATTTTCTTTTGTTTGCAAAGCCGCCAACAGGTAAAATTAAAAAAATAGAACTTGAAAATGCTCTCACAGAGATCGTCAAATTGTTTGAAAAAAATAAAGTCGCTACCGGCAACATTTTGATTACAAGCGAGTTTTTTCCAAATATCTGGATTGAAATGGATCCGGTGCATTTTCGCCAGGTCATCTGGAATTTACTTTTAAATGCTGTTGAGGCTATTGAGGGTGAAGGACATGTCGGGATTAAAACATATCCTCTAAAGAACAATTATGCAAGTATCGAAATCAGTGACAATGGTTGCGGCATTTCAGATGAGCATATGCAGTCGATTTTTGATCCATTTTTCACAACAAAATCCAGTGGGACAGGTCTCGGACTTTCTATCGTTCACAGCATTCTCGAATCTTATGATACATGGCTTGATGTTGAGAGTAAAGTAGATCGGGGAACCAGGTTTTCGTTTAAATTAAAGCGAACAGGCCCGCCAACTTAGTCTTGACACCTAATTTTAAATAAGTTAACCAAATATGTTTAACCTTTTGAAAGGTTGAATCCTTATGGACAAAAAAAGCGATATTATTGAGAAGCGAAAAGGCAAGCTATTAGACTTAAAAAGAAATAATATTAATCCTTATCCCAACGATTTTATTGTGTTACATACGGTAAGCGATATTAAAAAGGCCGTAGACGATGCACCAGATTCATTTTCCGAGGACAGCCCTGTATTTGTTGTTGCCGGACGTATGATGGCCATAAACAAATTCGGAAAGGCATCCTTTATCAGATTCAGGGACCGAACCGGGCAGCTTCAAGCATATGTGAGTAAAGACAAAATAGGAGAGATATCCTACACTCTGTTTAAACAGCTCGACATCGGTGATTTCGTCGGGTTAACCGGTGGAATGTTTAAGACCAGAACAGGAGAATGGACACTTCTGGTCAAGGAATTTAAGCTCGTCTGCAAGTCGGCCAGACCCCTTCCGGAAAAATTTCACGGGCTGAAAGATCCGGAAAAGCGTTATCGTCGTCGCTACATCGATTTGGCAATGAATTCAGATGTTCGGGATATTTTTTTGAAACGCAGCAGGATCATTCAGAGCATCCGCACCTTTCTACTTAACCGGGATTTCCTTGAAGTGGAAACTCCCATGATGCAGCCGGTTCCGGGTGGCGCCGAAGCCACACCGTTTGTGACCCATCACAATGCCCTGGGAATGGATCTGTTTTTACGCATAGCCCCTGAACTTTATTTAAAGCGTCTGGTTATCGGGGGGTTTGAAAGGGTTTTCGAAATCAATAGAAGTTTCAGAAATGAAGGAATTTCAACCCGTCATAATCCCGAATTTACCATGCTTGAATTTTACCAGGCATATACCAGGTACGAAGATTTGATGGATCTTACCGAAGAGATGTTCTGCCATGTGGCTCGGGAGGTGACCGGGTCGACTTCAATACCATATCAGGGGAATACTATCGATTTGGGCGCCAAGTGGCGTCGAATATCCCTTGCTTCCGCCATGGAGGAGTTTGGAGGTATTGATGCGGGTCTGATGACCCGGCGGGAGGGTCTGCTTGAGTTCGCCGCTTCAAACAATATCCGGGTTACGAAGACCGGTCGTCCTGGTAAAATTATCGCAAAGATTTTTGATGTACTTGTGGAACCTAAACTTTTACAGCCCACATTTATAACAGGGTACCCGATAGAGATTTCGCCGCTATCCAGACGGAGCGATACCCAACCCGAACTTGCGGACCGGTTTGAGCTCTTCATCTCGGGACATGAGATTGCCAATGGATTTTCGGAGTTAAATGATCCTGTTGATCAGAAAGAGAGATTTTTGCAGCAGGTCGAAGACAGGGAAGCGGGCGACAAAGAGGCTCATTTCATGGACGAGGATTACATCGAAGCACTGGAGTATGGGATGCCTCCCACCGCCGGAGAGGGAATCGGTATTGATCGTCTCGCCATGTTGTTCACTGATTCTGTTTCGATTCGGGAGGTTATTCTTTTCCCGCATATGAAACCGGTTGAAGGGTGTAATGGATAACCGGAAAAGTGTCTAAAGTGAACTAAAGTTTGAAGTGAACTAAAGTTAAGGAGTTGCTATGCTCCAGCTTTTATTTTATATAAATTGTCAATATTCCTTAACCCTGGCCCAGACCGATCACCAATACGCTATATTCAAAAAGGCATGTTTGCAATGATCTATAGCCGATATCAATATACATGTACGA